>JAZUCR010000521.1:0-4214 GCA_045639225.1 Victivallales bacterium | reverse complement strand
GTTGTTCCATGGAGTTGTCTTCCTAAGACCGCTTGGCCTCCGACTTGCCCGCAAATCCGGCATCGTGTTTCAGGGCAATATCCGACCGGCCGTCGCCGTTCAGATCGCCGACCGCGGCCAGTTTCCATTCGTCGCCGAGACTCTGGAAGTAATTCCAGCCGGTCTTTTCCCCGGCGGTGAAGAAACAGCCGACCGCGCCGTTCGTGTTCCGCAAAAGCAGATCGGTCAGTCCGTTCCCGTTGAAATCGCCCAGTCCGACGATCTGCGTTTCGGCGCTGAATTCACCGATCGTTTCCCAGCCGCTGACTCTCCCGTCGGAGGCAGTCGTCCAGGCTCCGACGATATTATCGGAACTCTTGATAAAAACGTCATCGGTATTTTTCCCGGCGACCGCCCTGCCGGTGCCGAAGATTTCCCAGCCGGGATTCCGTGTCGAGAGGTCGCCCCATGCTGCCGTCTGATCGGCCTGAATGAGCCATGCTCCCGTCGAACCGTCAGCGGGATGACCGCCTTGCGAGATCGTCATCACGATATCCGCGCGTCCGTCCGCATTCAGGTCGCCCGCGGTGCCGCCCGAGATCGGTTCCGGTCCCGGCTCCGGCTCGCCGCCGACCGTCAGCGTCAGCGAACCGGCGGTCAGATTCAGGGTGTATTCGTCTTCACCCACCGTGAGCGTTTCTCCGACCGAGAGGACGCCAAGCTCTTCATCGCTCATCCAGGGCCGCTGACGCCAGACTGTGATCGGCCTGTCGAATCCGTCCGCGTCGTCGGCAAGCCGGTAGGTTCCGCCGGTCTGGTCCGAAGCAACCCGGATCGTAAAATCCGGCGCTCCGCGAAGCAGCGACAGCCCGGTCACCAGCGCCGGGGAAGCCGTCGTCCGCGAGGTCAGATCGAATTGGACAGTACTGCCTTCATACGCGGTAACCGCCGCTCCGGACGCGATCTGGAGGGAACCGGTCACACTCCCGCCGCTGAAGACCAGCAGTCCGCCGCCCGAAGCGACCGCGGTATCCACAGCCGACCCGGAGCTGTAAACATACATCAGGCCGCCATTGACCGTGGTATTGTTCGCGACCCCGGTGTCGTCTATTCCCATCAGGCCGCCATTGACCGCGGTGCTGTTCGCCGCCCCGGATTGCCTGACATACATGAAACCGCCATTGACCGTGGTGCTGTTCGCCGTCCCGAACGCCCAGACATCCATGCTGGCGCCGGAAGCGACCGCGGTACGGCTTGCCAACCCGCCGGACATGACATACATGGTGCCGCTGACTGTTTTCCCGGTCATCACGGAAGTATTCGAGAGCAGCACGTCGCCGCTTCCGAAATAGACCCCCGTATATCCTTTGTGGTTCACAATCGCTCCGCTGTCCGCCTCCAGTTTTCCGACGCAGGGGGTCCAATCCGTCAAGTATACTTGACCGCCGGAGCCGACATGCAGACTGCCGCCGGAAGTGAGGGTCATGCTGTTCGCACAAGCGCCGCTTTGGAGATTCACCTTGCCGCCGGAACCGACCCAGGCGGAGGGGAAGCTGCCGCTGCTGAAAATCGTGACATAGCCGCCGGATTCCACCGTGCCTCCGAACACATACCCGCTGGAGAAGACCGACACCACACCTCTGATGACGGCATCATAAGCCACCCCGCCGTTCGAGACCAGCAGACTGCCGCCGGAACTGACCGTAGTGCTGTTCGCCGTTCCGCCGCTGGAAAGATGCACGCTGCCGCCCGAACTGACCGTGGTATTGTTGATGGTGCCTTGATTTTCAACACTCAGACTGCCCCCCATCTGATGGTGGCATCGGTCGCCGTCCCCCGGCTCGAGACCAGCAGACTGCCGCCGGAACTGACCATGACGTCGGACATCGTTCCATTGGTGAATGCATAGCCGCCGGAACTGATCGTAGTGCTGTCCGCCGTTGCGGAGTCGAAGACAGCCATAGTTCCGCCGGATTTGACGTCGGTGCGGCTCGCCGTCCCGCCGCTGTAGAGAATCAGCTGATGGAAAACATCCGTATTGTCAGCCGTTCCGCCGTTGTAGACTTGCAGCACGCCGCCGAGATAGACGGTGGCAAGGTTCGCGGACCCGCCGGAGTTGACTACCAGATGCGCGCCGGAATTGACGGTGGCGCTGGTCGCCTTCCCGGCGGAGCCGACATACAGACTGCCGCCGGAATGGACGGCGGTGCGGCTCGCCAGACCGTTATCGACAGACAGCTTGCCGGAGGAATAGACTGTGGTGCCGTCCGCCGTCCCTCCCCAGATCTGCATGCTTCCGCCGGAATAGATGATGGTGCTGGTCGCCAGAGTGGTCGCCGCCGAAATTGAGAAGAGAACTATTTTCCCTCCGGAATTGACGGTAGTGCTGGTCGCCGTTCCTCCGCTGATGATTACACTTCCGCCGGAATTGACGGTGGTGCGACTCGCTGAGCCTCTGCTGAGATACAGTCCACCGTTGTCAAGGACGGTACCGTATGCCATGGCGGAGTCGTAGACAGTCAGGGCCGCCCCGGCATGGACTGTGGTGCCGGTCGCCGTCCCGCCGGAACTGACATAAGCGTTGCCGTTGGCATTCAAATTGGTGCCGGTCACCGATGCGCCGGATTTGACATGAAGGGCGCCGGTGTAATTTACAGTGGTGCTGGTCGCCGTCGCTTCATAGAGTACCGCCAAACCATGGGAATCGATCAGGGCGCGGTCCGTCTTTCCGCCTTTCGAGACAGTCATCGTACCACCAACAGAGACGGTGATGCCGGTCACCGATGCGCCGGAACCGAAATAAAGGATGCCTTGAGAAGAGACACTGACGTTTTCCGCCCGCCCGCCGGAATGGACTGTAAGCCGGCCAAATTCAACGGTAACGCCACTCGCCGACGCGCCGGAACTGACATTCATATATGCACCGCTGCCGGCGACGTAGGCACTGAAAACCGTCCCGCCGCTGGATACACTCACATGGGCATCCGGAAAAGCATAGATTTTGCTCGCGACTCCGCCGTATGAAACATCAAGACCGGCGCTGTACATGCGGATGTCGTTGGCCCTTCCGCCGTTCAAGACAGTCATGCTGTCAAAGTAGTTCACGGTCACCGAGGTAAGGGTCTTTCCGCTGGAAACGATATAATCACTCATTTTTCTTTCTCCAGTTGATTTATGTTTATCAGACTGTTTTTTTATAAAAGTAATGGAATTGCAACTTCCGATAATACAAGGGAGAAATGAAAAAAAGACAAAGAAAACAAGAGATAAAATGTAATCGGTCAGTCCGGTCGGGGGGAGTTGCGGGCACAGTCCCGCTGGCGCGGCATGAGACTGATCCGGCGAACAGTCGTGAATGGGGTTAATAGGGGGGGTGTAATGGGTGCGCCCGGCATTGCCGGGCTCCTGGTGACGGAAGTGCGAGGGAAAAGTTACGGGATTGGCAGTCTATCATCACCAGTAGAGCGCGATCTTTCCTATTCGTCCGATTTGTCCGATTCGTCCGATAAAGTTCGCGGGAAACCTTCCCGCGTCATGCAACAGTCTCCCGAGCTGGCCCGATCCGGTTCGCCGCCACCAAAGATATGCTCCGGTGAACGGTGACGAATGGGTATATTGGGTGCGATGGGTATACTGGAAACGACCGGCACTGCCCGGCTGCTGATGGGGGGGGAGCGAGGGCAAAGTCGCGGGAATGGCAGTCCGCCATCACACGTAGAGCGCGTTATCACCTATTTTGCCCATGTCACCCATCCTACCCATGTTCGCGTTCTCCTGGACCGGACTGACCGATTACGGGGAAATGCGAAAGATGAGATCTCGTGCCGGCGGATGTATTGCGCGGTTTCCCCAGTATTCCCAGTATTCTCGGAAAGTTCGCGGAAGACATGGTGCAGACGCGAGATCACCGGTTTTCCGCGAACTTTGTCGGACTAGTCGGACAAGTCGGACAGGTCGGACAATCGCGGAAACCGAGCTGACGACACGAGCTCTCGGGTCTTCGCTTCGGTTCCCGCGCGAACCGTGTCGGTCCGTATCAGTCAGTGTCGGTCCGTGTCAGTTCGCGTTCCCGCAGACACCGCCTGCCATCGTTTTCCTCTCTGCGGACTTGAAACTTGCCCGGCGGAGGTGTATATTACCATACTGATTCATTAACAGAAACGGATTTGTCAACATGGGTTTCTTCAACAATTCATCTCAGGACGATCAGGAAAAAAGCGCCAACAAGACCATTT
>JAZUCR010000520.1:0-2581 GCA_045639225.1 Victivallales bacterium | reverse complement strand
TCCTGGGAAGGCGGACGCAGCGGGATGGACAATTCCCCTCGCGGACGGGCAGGAGAACGGGCAGAAAAGGAACGACCGGGGACATCGGATTTGCTTTGGCTGGATGCGCTGGCGCAGCAGGGCATGAGCGCGGATTATATCGGCAGGCTGTTTTCTTTGATTGGCCATGTCGCCGAAGCGGCGGAATGGAAGGAGCGTGCGGAGCGGAAAGCGGAACTGCTCCGCACACTTTACTGGGATCCGGAAGACCGGATGTTTTACGACCGGTCCTTGAGCAAAGGAACTTTCTGCAAGGTTCCGACGATTGCCTCATTCTGGCCTCTTGCGGCCGGTGCCGCCACCCGCGAACAGGCGGAAGCGATGGCGGAGAAACTGGAAGACCCGGATTATTTCGGAGGCGAACGTCCGCTGACTTCACTGGCCCGCAAGGACCCGGATTTTGCCGGGGACGGCGGCAAATACTGGCGGGGTTCCGTATGGATCCCGACTGCTTACATGACGCTGTCCGGTCTTCGCCGATACGGAATGCATGATCTGGCACGGAAAACTGCCAGCAAACTGCTTCGGCATCTGTGGAAGACTTACCATGATTATGAACCGCATACCATTTGGGAATGCTATTCGCCCTCCGGCGATGAACCCGCAAAATGCGCGGATAATGTGCATTTTGTCCGGAAGAATTTCTGCGGCTGGTCTGCATTGGCTCCAATCTCCATTCTGATCGAATATCTGATCGGAATTTATTCCGTTAACGCTTTTGAACGGAAGGTCTGCTGGAATCCGGATTGTTCGCTGAAAGGACGGACAGGAATCCGGAATTTCCGTTTCGGTAATATTACTGTGGATATGATCTGCGAAAACGGCATCTGCACGGTCAGTTCCGATGAACCATTTATATTGGAAATCAACGGAGTTTTCTTTAATATTGTCAAAGGATCTCAATCATTTCATGTGTTTGCAAAATGAAAAGGAGATGACTTATTATAATTGTCTTTTTTTTCACCCCGGATCTGGGGAGAAGTCTGCAGGAAGTCATTCCGCCGGAGCAGTTTCAACCGGAAATTCGCTGAAACGTTTTTCGGTTTGCCCGAACTGGATCTGGATTCGATCGTCTGCGGGTTCGGAAACGAGCCGGAACTGGTCGGGCAAAAGCTGGAACTCTGGCTCGGCAAAGCGTCCCGCAACGGAGATATTCTGGAAATCTGGCATGCGTTCAACGCAATCGACGTGCTTTACTGGTATATTGACGAATGTTTCAGTTCGAACGATGCATTGTTGGCGCAATACCGCACCGGGAAAGTCACCGCGGCCATGCTTTCCAACTGGCAGGACGGTGTGCGGATCACCCGGGAACGCACGGAAGAATTATGCCTGAAACTGGATCAGACTCTGGGAAAATATTATCCTCAAGTTCAGCTGGATGAATTCAAGCGCGAACGGTTCGAATCCATGCTGGAAAACAATGCCCGCTGGGGCAAGATCCTGGCCGAAGCGGCAGAAAATCCCCACTTGTGAGGAGCACGAAGAAACCTGTTTCCGCGAAATTGTCCGACACGTCCGACCAGTCCGACAAACGCGAAAAGCGGACTGAATCGGCGTCATCGGGACAGATGGATGCACTTACTTCAAACCCATGAATTTCGCGGCGTTGTTGTAAAACACGTCTTCGAGCTGAGAATCGGTCAATCCGCAGGACATCACCCGTTGGATTTCCACACTCGGATGGTGGAACGGCGAATCGATGCCGAACATCACCCGTTCCGATCCGACATTCAAATAGGCGTTTTTGATCTGGCAGCCCATCGGCATGCCGGAAACTTCCAGATACAGATTGTCGAACTTTTTCGCCATCGTGATGCTTCCGTCGATGTAGACGCCATGGCCGTGGCCCATGTGGGTCATCACGATCGGGAGGTCCGGATGGCGTTCCGCCAGCAGACCGATCTGCCAGGGCAGGGAGAACGGCGGATGTCCGCAATGGATGAATACCGGCTTGTGATATTTCCTCGCGATTTCCATAATCGGATCGACCATCGGCGAATCCGCGGTGAAACCGTCGAACAGCGGCTGCATCTTCACGCCCGCGAAACCGAAGTCGCGCAGATAATGTTCCAGATCGTCATACGCGGGCTGTCCGAGGTTGGCATTCACCCAATAAAGCGGGATCACCTGACCGGGCATCTGCCGGAAGGTTTCCAGCAGTTCGGCATTCAGTGAGGCTGCCGCAGGGCACAGGATCGTTTTTTCGATATTGTACTCCGCCATCTGATCCTTGAGCATAGCGGCATCAAAATCAACATCGAACGGACTGCCGAATTTCCCGATATGGGAATGGGCATCGATTTTTTTGAACTTGGAAAAATCTGAAATCATTTTTCCCTTTTATGTTTTTGGGGGTCGATCATTTTAGGCAAACTGTTCCCCGGCAGCACCTGTTTCCGCGAAATCGTCCGACCCGTCGGACAAGTCGGACAGGTCGGACAAACACGAAATCGGGAGATTCAGCCGGGATTCCGAATCAGTCTTACTCGGAGAACAGCCAGGTGGAAAGATAGCGTTCGCCCGGATCGGGCAGCAAAGG
>JAZUCR010000519.1:0-11668 GCA_045639225.1 Victivallales bacterium | reverse complement strand
CTTGGAAAAATCTTTGGTGGTGAGCCCGGTGGCCCGGAACAGGGAACGGTGCGGAGTGCGCTCCAGACCCTTCTTCATGATGTCGCTTCTCATTTTTTCTCCTTTTAAACCCGTTTTTTTTGCAAGGATAAATTGTTTTCTTGCTGTTTTGGGTGTATATTGTATATAATATAGCATCATTTTTGATTTTTTACATGGAGAAAGTAAAAATGTTTGATAATCTTACAGGAAAACTGCAGGATGCCCTGAAAAAACTGCGCGGCCAGGCGGTATTGACCGAGGCAAACATAGCCGATGCGATGGCGGAGATCCGCGACGCCCTGATCGATGCCGACGTGAATCTGGAAATCGCGGATGAGTTCATAGCCGAAGTCAGACAGACCTGTCTCGGCGCCGATGTGCTCCGGAGCGTCACTCCGGGACAGCAGGCGGTCAAGGCCGTTTATGACAAAATGGTCTCCTTCATGGGCGAAGCGGAAGCGCCGCTGGCGTCCGGCGGCAAACCGACCGTGGTCATGATGGTCGGTCTGCACGGCAGCGGCAAAACCACCACCACGGCCAAAATCGCCATCCAGCTCAAAAACAAAAACAGGAAAGTGCTGATGACCGCCTGCGACGTGTATCGTCCTGCGGCTATCGACCAGCTGGAGATCCTCGGCCGGGACAACGGCATCGCGGTCCATGCCGAGCGCAATAATCCGGATGTCTGCGCCATTGCTTCCAACGCGATCGCGGAAGCGAAGGAAAAACAATTCGATTACGTGCTTCTGGATACGGCAGGCCGTCTTCAGATCGATGAACCGATGGTCATGGAGCTGGTGCGGCTGAAACAGATCTCCGGTGCACACGAGATTCTGCTGGTGGCGGACGCGGCACTCGGCCAGCAGGCAGTCTCCGTGGCGAAACATTTCAACGACGCGCTGGCGCTGACGGGTATCGTGCTGACCAAGCTCGACGGCGATGCCCGGGGCGGTGCGGCGTTCTCCATCCGCAAAGTCACCGGCTGTCCGATCAAATTCGTCGGCGTCGGCGAAAAGATGGACAACTTGGATGTGTTCCATCCCGACCGCATGGCGAGCCGGATCCTCGGTATGGGCGATATCGTTTCGCTGGTGGAACAGGCGGCGGAAAAATTCGACCGCGAAGAAACCGAAAAACTGCAGCAGAAACTCCGCAAGAACGAGTTCGACCTGAACGATTTTCTGGGCCAGCTCAAGCAGATGTCCAAGCTGGGCGGGATCGAAGGCATTCTGAAATTCCTGCCGGGCGGCAAGCAGCTGGCGGACCTGCCCGATCTGGATCCGAAGGAATTCAAGCGCATGGAAGCGATCATCAGTTCGATGACCATGAAAGAACGCGAAAACGTGGAAATGATTGATATGTCCCGCCGCAAACGCATCGCGAAAGGCAGCGGATGCAAGGTGGAGGAAGTCAGCCGGCTGATCAAACAGTTCTCCATGATGAAGAACATGATGAAACGTTCCGGCATGCTGGGCCGCATGGTATCGGGCGGCAGTCTGCCGTCGATGGGTCTGGGCATGCCCGGATTCCGTCCGCCCTCCATCCGCGGCAGCAATTATACTCCGCCGAAGAAGAAGCGGAAGAAACATAAATGAAGCATTCTCCGAAGATCTGGATCGTTGCCGGAGAGTCATCCGGCGATCTTTACGGGGCGAAACTGGCAAACGACCTGAAGCGGCTGAATCCGGAATCGGAGATCGCCGGAATGGGCGGTGCCAGAATGCGCAGTGCGGGCGTCCGGCTGCTGGTCGATTCCACCGAACTGGGCGTCGTCGGCGTCATCGAGGTGCTCGGCATCCTGTTCAAGATCATCCGGATCATGCTGTTTCTCCTGAAAAAAGCGGAAGAGGAACGGCCCGATGCGGTGGTGCTGATCGATTATCCCGGATTCAACATCCGGTTCGCCAAGCGGCTGAAAAAACGCGGGATTCCCGTGATCTGGTATATCAGTCCGCAGGTGTGGGCCTGGCGCAAATCCAATATTCCGAAACTGGCCCGTTACTGTACGAAGATGATGGTCATCTTTCCGTTCGAACCGGAAGTCTACCGGGGCAGCGGACTGGATGTGGAATTTGTCGGCCATCCGCTGGTGGAAGTGGTGCAGGGCCGGCGTGATCCGCAGCTGAAACGCGATCCCGGTCAGATCCTGCTGCTGCCGGGGAGCCGGCGGAGCGAAACCAAACGGCTGCTGTATCCGATGCTGGAAGCGGCCGCACTGCTGAAACAGCGTCATCCGGATCTGCATTTCGTGATTTCCGCGCCGCGGGAAAAAGTCGCGGGGGATATCCAGCGCGACCTGCAGGAATTCCGGCTGAAAAATCCGGCCGCGGCACAGCTGCCGGAAATTCCGGTGCTTTCCGGAAAGACACCCGAACTGCTGCAGACCAGTATTGCCGGATTCGCGGCCTCGGGGACCGTCACGGTCGAATGCGCGATCGCCGGTCTGCCGCTGGTGGTTGCCTACCGGCTGAACCCGGTCACTTTCCTGCTGGCCAGGATCATCATCCGCAAACTCTTCCGGAATGCCTTCACCATGCCGAATATCATTCTGAACCGGAAGCTGTTCGAAGAATTTCTGCAGTTCCAGGTGACCGCGGAAGCACTGGCGGAAGCGATGGAACGGATCCTGCCGGGCGGATCCCGCCGGGCGGAAGTCGAAGCCGGCATGGAGGAAATGACCCGTGAGATTTCCGGCGGGGTTACGGGTGCCGGTGAAAATGCCGCCCGCTGCGTGCTTGATGTCATCGCCAAAAAACAATCCAATGAGGAGTGAATCCATGTTGTTCCGTATTCTTCCGTTAATGATCGTTCTGATGGTTTTTACGCTATCCTGTTCGCCGCTTTCCCAACCGGATCCGGCACAGGAAAAAGAAGCGGAGCTCCTGATGCCGGTCAATCGCCCGGTCACCTCCTGGTTCCTGTCCAATAACGATATCTTCCGGGCGTTCGGCTATTTCCATGTGGGGAATCAGAAAGTGCAGCTGGGCAATTTCCGAATGGGACCGGGATTTCAGCGGACCGATCCGTGGTGGATCTGGACCGTGGCGGATCAGGCGCAACTGACGATCCTGCCGCCGCATCCGGTGTTGAAAAAAGATACCGTGCTGGAAATTCCGAAAGTTGCTTTTGCCTTCCCCGGAAGCCAGAGGAAATTCCAAGCTGAGTTCAAAATCAACGGAGAAACCGTGCTGCGGCAGGAATTCAACCCGAAAACACCGGAATCCATCCGTCTGAAGATCCCGGCCCGGCTGAATCAGACCGGAACGATGACGCTGAACATCAAATTCACCGGTCTTTCCCGGATGTGCGATCAGGGTTTCAAAAACGATCCGCGCAAGCTGGGGATAGGGTTCCGCTTTGTCGACGATGATTATATTTTCAGCAGCCGTAACTTGTTCCGCGCCGTTTTTCAGGTAGAAAAAATCTCCCCGCCCGGCACGGACGGGATCCAGAAAGCCGAACTGCGCCTGCTGGACCAGATTTACGGTCCGATTCTGCCGGAAACTCTTTCACTGGATCTGTATCCGGCCGCGATCGACCCGCGCGATCCGGTTAAACAATATCTGCCCGGCGACCGGCTGGAGCTGATTCTGCTGAACCGGCCCGGACAGCCTTGTCTCACGCTTTACGGCGGTGCGGTGCCATGGGTCCCGGATTACACCTTCCTGCCTGCCGAAAAGAGCCGGATCTTTAACAATCCGACACTGCCCGAAGAGGTGAAAATTGCCCAGAAGGAGCAGATCGGCAAAGACCTGCCGAAGATCCGCCGGCAAGTGAAAAACCGGATACGCGATCTGGCCGCGGAAGAACGTTTTCAGCGGATCTGGATCCAGACGCAGAAGGAACTGCAGCCGATTCCTTCGGTCATTTCCCCCGATAACGGACAGGAGATCGAACGGTTCCAGAATCAGTTTTACTGGGCCGACCATCATGGCGCCTTTTTCGCTCTCCCGAAAACATTTGTTTTTATGAAAAAAGCCAGCGTCTCCAAAAACATCTCCGCCCTGCTGGCCTTCCGCAACCGGCTTCAGGAAAGCCAGATCCAGCTGATCATCCTGCTGGTGCCGGATGCCGGACAGATCGCCGCCCGGGTGATAGTCCCGCATTTCGAATCGTCCGGCAGCCTGGCCGCACTCCAATGTGCTTCATCTCTGCTCGAATTCGGATTGGAAGCAGTCTATACCGATGAGACGGTCCTGTCAAAAATCTCCATTGCGGAACGTTTCTTCTGTTATCCCGATCCCCGGCCGGAAGCGGCGCTCTGGAAAATCCTGGCCGAGACAGCCGCCGCCCGGCTCAGCCGTTTCGGCGAAAAACATTTTACGGAAGCGGAAGAGAAGCATTTTTCCGAACGCCGCGGCCCCACGGCTTTCGGGAAGAATTACCGCTGGCCCGCCGGAGTCGATTGCGGCAGTCACAAAAGCGGAGAGATCGTCGAATCCTTACAGATCTTCCGCGACGGCGTGCCGTTCCGTCCGGATCCGCGGTCCGGCATTCTGGTGATCGGCGGCAGCGATCTCAAACTGCCCGGTCCAGGTCACACTTTTTCAGGACTGCTTTCCAAAGAACTCCGTTATTCCGTGGATGAACTCGTTCTGCCGGGAGAAGACTGGATCAGCAGTCTTCCGTCAGCCTTCCTGCGTCAGCCATACCGTTATCTGGCCGGAAAACAGGCGGTCATTCTGGTGCTTTCACCGGATACGCTGGCAGAATACAACATTCCGGATCTGAAACAGCTGGAAACGGAAGACCTGAAACTGCAGAAAATGAAACCGGTCCACCGTTTCGCTTTGCAATATCCGAATGACAACATCCAGCCCCCAGCGGTGGTTCCGGGGGACAGCAATTACGCCCGTAAAGTCATGCAGAATCACGATTGGATGCTGGCCTCCAGCCGGACTCCGGCCGCCAGGATCCGGATCAAAGGAAATGACCTCCCGCAGGATTTCCTGTCGCTGGACATTCCGGAAAAACGGAGAACCAAACCCATGATGCTGGTTCTGGATCTGGCATCCTTCCCGGGCCAGGCCGATACCTTGACCGTGAACGGACAGAATGTCCCGCTGCCCGTCAATGTGCAGAGACGGCATTTCCGCCGCATTGCGGTACCGCACGAAGCGGGAACCGCCAAAGCGGATCTGAAATTCTCCGGCAAACAGGGCAATCTGCTTATCGTCCGCGATGTCTCTCTTTATCAATGAGAATGCGAAAATGACCGATCTGAATGCCTTCCGCAAAAATCCCGCGGCCAGAGTTCATTTCATCGGCTGCGAAGGCGCCGGCACCAAACCGCTGCGCAGGATTTTCGATGAACTCGGATTCCGTACCGGAGGCTCGGATCTGACGCTGAACGGCCATGCCGCGGCGAATCTCCCCGATACGCCCGACGCTCGAAGTCTGCTGGTGATTTACAGTTCCGCCGTTACCGATGACAATCCCGAACTGCAGGAAGCCCGGCGGCGCGGCGCACCATGCATGCTCCGCGGCGAAGCACTCGGTCTGGCCGCCTCGCTTTTCCCCTGCGTCATCGCCGTTTCCGGTTCCCACGGCAAAACCAGCGTCACTTCCATGATCGTCTACATCCTGCGGCAGTCCGGGCTCGCGCCGGGATTCCTCATCGGCGGAAAACTTCAGGGCAGCGATCTCGCCGGTTCGGCCGGGGCCGGCAGGATTTTTGTCTGCGAAGCCGATGAAAGCGACGGCACCCATACCGCGATCCGTTCGTCGCTGGCGGTGGTCACCAATGTCGAAGACGATCACTCCTGGAATTTTGACTCGCCGGAATGTCTGATCCGGAATTTTCAGCAATTCGCCCGGCAAGGGGAAAAACTCCTCGCGCCCGACTTGCCGATTTTTGCGGATCATCCCGGACTTACGGTTTATGCCCCGCCCGATGAGCTCGAAAACGATCCACGGTTCGCGAGATGGGCTCATTATGCGAAGATCGACCTCGAGATCGCAGTCGAGGCAGTGACGATTCTCGGTCTGCTGGACCGGGAGACTGCTTTGAAAGCCGCCGCTTCCTTCCCCGGCGTCGCCCGCCGGATGGAATGCCACGGCGCCGGCGATTCCTTCCTGCTGTATGAAGATTATGCGCATCATCCGACCGAACTGGCCGAATCGCTCGGCTCGTTCCGGAAACTTTTTCCCGGACGGAAACTCAAAGTGATTTTCCAGCCCCACCGGTATGCCCGGCTGGAACGTTATTTCGAAGAATTCGCGCAGATACTCCGTCAGGCGGATGCGGTTTTCGTGACGCCGGTTTTTGCCGCCTGGACCGCTTCCGGGAAAGTCGATTCCGCCCAGCTGGTCCGTGCCATCGGCGATCATGCGTTTCTGCTTTCCGGGTCCTGGCCGGAGATGGCCCGGCAGGTCCGCTCCCGGCTCCAGCCCGGCGATCTGGCCGCCGTCATCGGCGCCGGTGACATCCGCGAGATCATCGCCCCGCTTCAGGAAGAACTCTTCGGCAAAGTCGGACTGATCCTCCCCGCCGGAGGCTCCTCTTCCCGGTACGGCAGCGGCAACAAACTTTTCGAACGGATTCACGGCGAACCGCTGTTCATCCGGACCATCAGGGCATTGACCGGCGGAAAACCGTATTTTATCGTCATGGCCGTTCCCGATCCGCAGAAAGATGAATTCGAACGTCTGATCCGCGAATTTCTGCCGGACCGGAAGATCACGCTCGTTTCCGGCGGCCAGACCAGAACCGGATCCGTTTACAATGCGCTCAAAGCCCTGCCGCCCGAAATCGGGATCGCGGCGGTCCATGACGCCGCGCGTCCGCTGATCCGCCACTCCGTGCTGCGCGAATGCGTGAATGCCGCGCTGATCTGCGGCGGAGCGATTGCCGCCCGTCCTCAAACCGACACCATGAAAGAAGCCGATGAGAACGGCAATATCATCCGTACCGTCCCGCGCGAACATCTCTGGAACGTGCAGACCCCGCAGGTTTTCCGCCGGGACATTCTGGAAAAAGCGTATGAACAGGCGGTCGGATCGGGACGGCAGTTCACCGATGATGCCTCCGTCGTGGAAGCGTTTACGGAATTGAAGATCCGTCTGGTGAACGATCCGTTCCCGAATCCGAAGCTGACTTATCCGGAAGACCTCGCCCTGATCGAAAAACTCAGCTGAACACCCGCTGGGCTGCCTGTTCATACTCATTTCCGTGATATTTTTTCAAATCGGCTTGACAGAACGGGAAATGAGTGTAAAGTAGCAGGGATCATAACGCAACAACGGAGACCGGAATGAATTTCAATGTGATCGATTACTGCAATGAGAAACTGTGGCTGACCCGGAGCCGGGATCTGCCGTTCTGGAAAAGAATTCCCATCAACACGGCCCGGGTGATTATCCTCACGATCCGGAGATTCATCCAGAACCAATGCACGCTGAAAGCCTCGGCACTGACTTTTTACACGCTGTTCGCGATCGTGCCGATACTGGCATTGATTTTCGGGATCGCGAAAGGCTTCGGACTGGAACAGCTGCTGGAAGAAAAAATCCACGCCATCGCCTCGGATTATCCTGCGGTAGCGGAAAAGATCATCCACTTTTCCGATACCATGCTGCGGAATGCCAAGGGCGGCCTGGTGGCGGGGATCGGCGTCCTGCTGCTGATCTGGAGCGCGATCAAACTGATGGGCAGCATCGAAGCGAATCTGAATGAAATCTGGGGTGTGCAGCAAGGACGCAGCCTGATCCGTAAAGTCACCGATTATGCGGCGATCCTGATCATCTGTCCGATCCTGCTGCTGACCGCGGGCAGCGGGGTGGTCTTCGCGGCGGCCAGGATGGACACCATCCTCAATACCCTGCCTGGGGGAGAACATGTGGGAGCCCTGATCCGGCTCGGCCAGGGATATATTCCGCTGCTGATCACGTGGCTGGTTTTCGCATTCATCTATATGGCGATACCGAATACGAAAGTGAAATGGAAAAGCGCGCTGATTGCGGGGCTGGCGGCAGCGGCTGCGTATACCGTGCTGCAGCGGTTCTACATTTTCGCCCAGTTCACGACCAGCAAATTCAATGCGATCTACGGAAGTTTCGCCGCGTTGCCGCTGTTTCTGACCTGGCTGAATCTGAGCTGGATCCTGATCCTGGCGGGAGCACAGCTTTCGTTCGCCATCCAGAATGTCTGCGAATACGAAATGCAGCCGGTGGACAGTCAGCTCAGCCAGCTCCAGCGGCACGTTTATGCGATCGAAATCTGTTCGGTGATGATCCGGAATTTTCAGGATTGCGGCGAGCCGATTTCCGACGAACAGATTTCCGCGGAACTGGAACTGCCGATCCGCATGGTCCGCAGTCTGCTCTTCGATCTGGTGCGCGGCGGAGTCCTGCTTCAGACGGCGGATCCGGCAGTCAAACAGGCCGGTCATCATTATCAGATCGCCATGCCGCCGGAAAAAATCACTGCACAGTATCTGATCCTGACTCTGAATGATCTGGGCGGGAGCAAATATATGAACGATCAGGCGCGTCAGTGTCTGATGACGTACAAGCAGATCGAAGCCCAGCTAGACAGCCGGCCGGCCAATCTGCCGATAGCGGAACTGAGCAAAACCTTTTCCGGGCCGGAAAAGGAGAGCCGGGCATGAATCCCATCCGCAGCGGAGCTCTGCTGTCGTATCACGGGAAAAGCGCACTGGTCCGGGAAACCGATGGCGTCAAAATCCAGATTCAGATTGCAGGCGGAGGGACCAAATCGGTCCGTCCCAAAGATGTGGAACTGATCCATCCGGGCCCCTGCGGGCAGCTGCCGCAGGATCAGGAGAAACTGCCGGAAAATCTGGATGAGATTCTGGAACTGGTCGGCGAAGAAATCTTCTCATTCCAAGATTTCTGCGAACTGCTTTATTCGGAATACACCGCGCAGAGTGCCTGGGATACCTATCAGCTGGTGAAATCGGGGCTTTATTTCACGGGTTCGGTGGAAAGCGGCATCCGGGCCCGACCGAAGGCGGAAATCGAAGCCGCGCTGCAGGTCATCCGGGAAAAGAACCTCGCCAAAGAAGAATACCAGGCGCTGCTGGAGCGGATCCGGAATCAGGCGGTTCTGCCGGAAGACCGGCAGACGCTGTGCGAAATCGAAGAATTCGCCCGCAGCCATGTGCCGAACTGCCGGATCCTGAAAGACCTGGAGATCGAACTGCTGCCGGAAAAAGCCCAGATGCTGCTGGTCCGGCTGGGAATCTGGAAAGATACGGAAAATCCGATCCCGGACCGTCTGGGCGTGAATCTGAATCAGCCGGATGCACCGCTGGGGGACCTCTCGGCGGAAGACCGCAGCGACCTGACCGCAATGACCGCACTGGCCATCGACAATTCGGCCAGCAACGACCCGGACGATGCGATCAGTTATGCCGACGGGCTGCTGTGGGTGCATGTGGCCGATCCGGCGGCGGTCGTCACGCCCGGCTCGGAAACCGATAAAAACGCCTCCGCGGGCGGAGAAAACCTGTATCTGCCCACCGGAGTATTGACCATTCTGCCGGAAGAAGCCACGGCAAAATTCGGTTTGGGACTGCAGGAAACTTCGCCGGCATTGAGCTTCGGGATCCGCATCGATGCCGAAGGTGCGCCGCATCTGGAAAAACTGCTGAAAAGCACCGTCCGGGTGGAACGGCTGACCTATGAAAGCGCCGCGCCGCGCATGGATCAGGAACCGCTGGCCTCGATCCGGAGTGAGCTGGAACGGTTCCGGCAATGGCGTCTGGACCGCGGCGCCTTGCTGATCCGTCTGCCCGAAGTGTATATCGGACTGAAAGACGATGAGATCACGATCGAACCGCTGGACATCACGCCGGAACGGGAACTGGTGGCCAATGCGATGCTCGCCGCGGGAGCCGCGACCGCCGCATTCACGATGGAAAAGGAAATCCCGATGCCTTATGCGGCCCAGAGTGCGCCGGAAGAAAAAATCGAGGGTGACAGCCTCAGCGCGATGTATCAGCAGCGCAAGCTCTGCACGCCGGGGTATCTGACGACCGTGCCGGAACCGCACGCCGGACTGGGCCTCGACTCCTACGTCCGCGTCACCAGTCCGCTGCGCCGTTATGCCGACCTGCTGGCACATCAGCAGCTCCGCCGCTGGCTCGACGGGGTAGAGCTGATGACTGCCGAGGAGCTCGAAGAACGTTTTATTCCTGCCGAAAAAGAAGCGGCCGTCCGGCGCAAAGCAGAACGGATGAGCAATGAATTTTTCACACTGGTTTATCTGCAGCGTCATCCGGACTGGACCGGTCAGGCATTCGCGGTCAACCGGATGAACGATTCGACCACACTGCTGATCCCCGAACTGGCCTACGAATTCAAGAGCCGCGCCTGCAATCATGCGGAAATGAATGAGGAAATGACCGTGAAACTGATCTCGGCGGAACCGGCGCTGTTTCAGGCCCGTTTTCAGATCGTGCGGTAATTACTTGTCGGAGACAGCAGAATGTTAACAAAAATATTATTTGTCGTTTTGACAATGGTCGCTGCTTTTTTTATCACGGTCATATATGGAAATGCAGTCATTTGTCATGGGTTTCCGCAAATACAGAATGTCTTTCTTTCGCTGCTGGATCATTCAAGCGGAGAGAGTGTTTATGATCTGATTTATTGCAATGCGTTTTTCTGTTCAGTTCTTCTGATGGCATTATTTTTATCCATGCGAAAACATTTCCGGAAAATCGCTGAAAAAATTACAAAGAAATGATAAAAAACAGATGATTATCATCATTGCTTTCAGCGGCAAACCGAATCCGATGAAAATCCACTCCACGATATAATCTTAAAAATGGAAAAGTCAAGGATATACTATTGTAAAACGTGACAATATTCCGGAAACATGATGAACTAGTGACGTGGAGGAGTCGGCGCGGGGTTTCCGCGGACTGATACGGACTGATACGGAGTGCGCGTACTACATGTGATAGCCACGGGATCTCCCATTTCCCGCGAACTTCTTAGAACCTATAGGTCTGCCGCGCACTATATGTGATAGACTCGGGATCTCCGGTTTTCCGCGAACTGATACGGAGAATGAGGAGAGCAAGCTCAACAAAATCAGACACGGTAATTATCGGGCATTCAGCTCAGAGATCACGGGCAATCGGCACTTTTCAATCAGGACCGGGAAGCTTTCTCAGCCTCGAAATCCTGTTTGACGGCATTCCGGAACTCGGGATCATCCAGGAAACGGCAGGCGGTATAGGCCAGAGAGGCCGCGGCCTTGAGCATGGCAGTGAGACCGCGCGGGGACTGCGCCGCTTCCAGGAATTCCGGGGAATGGGCGCCGATCCGGTGATCGGCGATGCCGAAATAGGGATGTGCCCCCGGAATCGCGCGGGAGAAATCCCCGAAATCCGAAGACTCCCTGCCCTGCTCGGGACGGACGGGGATCATTTCCCCCTGATCGGCCATCATTTCCATAAAAGCAGAATTGAGCGGACCGTTCGGCTTGCGGCTGCGGCAGTCGATCGAAAATTTCTTCTGGGTATAAGTGGTTCCGGCAATCAGCGAAGCGCCCTGCACCATTTGACCGAACCGGCGGTCGAGCTTTTCCATCCATGCCTCGTCGGCACTGCGCAGATAAAAGCGGCAGGAGGCTTCCGCGGGAATGATATTGGGCATGACACCGCCTTTGGTAACG
>JAZUCR010000518.1:0-2839 GCA_045639225.1 Victivallales bacterium | reverse complement strand
TTTGACGATTGCAAGAAACGGTGTCATAAATGTTCTCCGTTAATCCTTCCGGTCAAGATCTGAAAGAATGTCCTTGAGCTTGGCATTGGCTTCGGAAAGATCTTCGGCGGGTGCTTCTACCGGTTTTTCTTCTTCTTTGGTTTTCAGCAGATCGTCGCTCAAGCCGTCCAGTTTCCGCGTGTCAACGGCCTCGGCCGGGGTTTCCGGTTCAGGCTTGACTTCGGGTGTCTCCTCCTTCCTGGTCAGAGAATCCAGAAGTTCTTTGCGGGCCGCCAGATCTTCTTCGCTTTCAGCAGTGCCGCTGGAAAGATAATCGGCGATCTGACCGCCGGAGCGGGCGCCGTAAGTCTCCACGCTTTCGGCCTGGGCCTGATTGACCACATCGAGGAAGAACTCTTCCAGCGACATCCGCGGATGATCGACCCGGAACTGTTCTTCGGAAAGCTGCGAACGCAGAATGGCCAGGACTTTTTCCAGCACATCCGGTTTGAGCTGCGGCATGGTGATCCGGTCCGTGCCCTGAATGGTCAGCAGTTCGTTCAAAGTGCCCTGCGCGCGGATCTTGCCGCCGTAGAGAATGATCACCCGGTCGCACACGTCTTCGATGCCGCTGAGCAGATGACTGGTCACGATCACCGTCTTGCCGCGTTTCTTGAACAGATGGATCAGGTCCTTGACTTCCCGGCAGCCGAGCGGGTCGAGTCCGGACGTGGGTTCGTCCAGGATCAGCAGCGCCGGATCGTTGATCATGGCTTGAGCCAGACCGATACGGCGGGTCATGCCTTTGGAAAATTCGCCGACCGGACGGTTTTTGGCATGGGAAAGACCGACCATTTCCAGCAGCTGTTCGGCACGTTTGCGCCGTTCGAGCGCGGACAGATTGAACAGCGAACCGAAAAAGTCCAGCGTTTCATACGCGGTCAGGTATTTGTAAAGATACGATTCTTCCGGCAGATACCCGATGAGACGCTTGGTATCGACGTCGCGCGGGGATTTGCCGAAGACGGTCAGCCGGCCGCCGGTCGGATAAAGCAGTCCAAGCAGCATTTTCACCGTGGTGGATTTGCCGGAACCGTTCGGACCGAGCAGTCCGAGCACTTCGCCTTCGTGGACCTCAAAATCCAAATCGTTGACCGCTTTGGCTTTCGGCCGGTTCCAGAAATCCCGGAATTCCTTGACCAGTCCGACCGCACTGACCACCAGATCGGATGGAGCTTTTACTTCTGCTTCCGCCATGTCAGCCGCCTCCCTTTATTCTTTTGCCGCTTCCAGCCGCAGGTTGCGCCGCCAGGAGTTCAGATTGCTGGTCACGCTGGTGGCTTCTTCACTGGCACGCAGCAGACGCGCGCTGTTGAAGATGATGATCAGCGTGCTCAGGGTATGCAGCATGGCGGCCGCGATCGGTCCCATCCAGCCGAAAACCGACAGGATGATGCCGCACAGGACAAAGAGCAGACCGAAAGCCACGTTCTGATGAATGATCGAATTGGATTTGCGGGACAGACCGACCAGCATCGGGATGCGCCGCAGATCGTTGGTCATCAGCGCGATGGACGCACTGTTGATCGCAATGTCGCTGCCGATGGCTCCCATGGCGATACTCAGGTCGCCGGCCGCCAGCGCAGGTGCATCGTTCACACCATCGCCGATGAATGCAACCAGCGAATGCTTCTTGAGTTCTTCGATATACTGTACTTTGCCTTCGGGCAGACAATCGCCTTTGTATTCATCGATATTGAGTTTCGCGGCGACGCCTTCGGCAACGGATTCACGGTCGCCGGTCACCATCGCGCAGCGCTGCACGCCGAGTTCCTTCAGCGCGCGGATCGCTTCTGCGGATTCGGTGCGGATCTGGTCGCGGAACCCGATCCAGCCGATCAGCTTGCCGTTCTGGGCCACATAGACCACGCTCATGCCGTGGGTTTCCTCCGGCTTGATTTCGGGCAGTTCCACATTGAATTTCTTCAGCCAGATAGCCCGTCCGACCAGGGTGGTCTTGCCGGCAACCACGGCTTCGACACCCGTTCCGGGAGTTTCCTTGAAATCGGAAACTTCGAGGATCTTGATGCCGACTTCCTTGGCCAGTTTCTGAATAGCCAGCGCGGTCGGGTGATTACTGTGGATTTCCACCGCGGCAGCCGCCATGAGCAGCTGCGCTGGTTCGACACCGTCCACCGGACCCAGTTTCGCCACCGCCAGCTGACCTTCCGTCAGCGTGCCGGTCTTATCGAACACGAACGCCTTGATCTTGGCGGCGAGTTCGAGATGGCTGACATTCTTGACCAGGATGCCGAGACGAGCGGCAGCCGCCACGGCGGCCACGGTCGCAGTCGGAGTCGCCAGCACCACGGCGCACGGACAGGCAATGACCATCAGGGTGATCACGCGGGCCATATCGCCGTTGGAAAGCCACCAGGTAATGATCGCCAGCATCATGATCGTCGGCGTATAGAAGCCGGCATATTTGTCGATCAGACGCACGATCGGAGTTTTGCTCTTTTCCGCGGAAAGGATCATGTCCTGCACTTTGCCCAGCGTGGTATCCGCGCCGAGCTTGGTGATCTTGACATCCAGGCTTCCGGAGAGGTTCTGCGTGCCGGCATAGACTTCATCGTTTTCCATTTTGTCGATGGGGAGCGATTCACCGGTGATGGAGGCCTGATTGACAGCGGACTGGCCGCGGACCACCACACCGTCGACCGGGAAGTTGTCGCCCGGACGCACATTGATGATATCGCCGACCGCGAGTTCGGAAACATCGACTTCGACTTCTTTGCCGTCGATCCGTTTTCTGGCGGTATGCGGAGTCAGGCGGATCAGTTCCTCGATGGAGCGCTGG
>JAZUCR010000517.1:0-7390 GCA_045639225.1 Victivallales bacterium | reverse complement strand
GTCAAGCGCCATCATATTTTTATTTGTCCGCAGATCAGAGGTGTTGCCGACGGTTCTGCCGTAGGCGAATCCCGCTTCAGCAAGCAGATTTTCCGTTTCAGGCGTGTGTCTGCCGCAGGGCCACGCAAAGCCGCGGCACGGCTGCTGAAAGGTATCTTCAAGAAAGTTGCGGGCATCGACAGCCGATTTCAGAAACTCTGCATCGGGAACAATTCCAGCGCACTCGTGCATCATGCAGTGGCTTGCGACCTGAAAACCGTCATAAACGGCACGCAAATCTTTTCTGCCGACTCTGCCGCCATGGAATCCATTGAAACTCCACTCTTTTGCTTTCTGGTCAAGCCAATATGGTTTAACGGTATTTTCTTCTATCGCACCAGGACAGAGATTGAATGTGGCTTTGGCGTTATATTTGCGTAAAATTTCCACCAAACGGATGTCGGTAGCCACGCCGTCATCCCAGCATTGGGCAACTTTGATCATGATTCATCTCCTGTTTGGTTGGGGACTCAGTTTTTCCTGTCCCTGACAGCAAATAATATAATATTTTCTCCTCGTTAATCAAGTTCTGCGGAGAAATAATCGGGGAAAAACGGGACGGCGGACTGATTTTTTATCCGTATTCCGGATTTGATTATTCGGAAAAACCGGGTATATTAATCATCGAACCAACCATCGAACGGAAAGACCGATCATGAAACTCATTATATGCGTCATGCTGCTGACGGGACTGTTCTGCGGCGCCCAGGAGATACCGCAGGTGGCATTGCATTATACGGGGGATACGGGGAAATTTTTCCGGGATTGGCCGGTGCCGCCGGGAACCCGGTACAAAATCATAAAAACCACCCCGGATAAACTGAAAGAACAACTCGACAAAGGCGAGATCCGGTTGGCCGTCACCACCGTCCCGCTGCGGAAACCCGGTCTGACGACCGTCAAATTCGCCTATAAAGCCACGATCCTGGCCGTACATCAGGCCAACCCGCTGAGAAATATCAGTCTGGAACAGGTCCGCGATCTGCTGGAAAAGAATCAGGGCTCCTGGCGCACCTTCGGGGGACCGATGGCCAGACTGCATCTGTATATCAAAGCCAAACCGGAACTGCCGCCTGCGGTCATGCGTCATGACCACAATCACGGACGGAAGAGGCCGCGCACGATTCTCGAGCCGGAAGAACTGGGCAGACCGCAGCCGCAGGAAAAGAAAACCAGTCCTTCTCCGGTGAAATATTCTCAGCCGTTGAAGTTCCCCACGGAGAGCGATTCCAAAAGCTTTTCCATGCTGAGCATCGATCCGCTCGGAATGGCCTGCTTCGACATTACCCGCTATGATGAGAACCGGGTCCATGTTCTGAGCATCGAACGGATCCCGCCGACGCTGGAAAATTTCCGTTTCGGCAGTTACCCGCTGATGACCACGTATTATCTGACGGTGCCGGAAAAACCGACTTCAGGGGAACGGAAACTGATCGATTATCTGTGGAGCCGGAAATTTGCCGCCCGGCTTTACCGGGCCGGCCTGCTGCCCGAACAGCGGAAAGGGAACGATGAAAAAACCGCCCCGGCAAAAGACTTCGGCCGGAGCGGTTTTCAGAATGGAAAGATCAGCGCGGGCAATTAATTTTTGAGAGCATTGTCCAGCTGCTTGTTCTGATTCTGCTGGATCTGGTTGAGCTTGTTCTCCATTTTTTTCTTCTGCTCGAGCTGGGCTTTGCCCGTAGCGTGGTCCGCAGTTTTGTCCACCGCTTTGGCGGTTTCCTTGACAGTGGTTTTCACTTTGGATTCACCGTTTTCCGATTCGCCGCAAGCTGAAAGGACGAGGGCGGCGCCGCCGATCAGAGCGGCCAAGAACAACTTACGCATAAAACACCTCCTGGTTAAAAGGGTCAGCCTTCGAGAATTTCAGTTCCGATCCCGCTGTTGGTGAAAATCTCCAGCAGCAGGGAATGGGGAGTCCGTCCGTCGATCATGTGGACCTCTTTGGTGCCGGCCTTGATGGCGTTGACGGAACTCTGGATCTTCGGGAGCATGCCGCCGGAAAGGACGCCCTCGGAAATGAGGCCGTCAACCTCGGAAGTGTGGATGACGGAAATGAGGGTGGACTCATCCTTGGGATCGCGGAGGATCCCCGGGACATCGCTGAGGAAGACCAGCTTGCGCGCTTTGAGCGCCATGGCGATCTCGCAGGCGGCGGTGTCCGCATTGATATTGTAGGTCTGTCCGTGAAAATCCATGGCCAGCGGCGTGATCACCGGAATGAACTTGTATTTGAGCGAATCGAGGACCGGGTTGACGTCGACCGAAATGACCTTGCCGACATAACCGATGTCGAGAGGTTCGCCGGTGGCGGCATCTTTCGACCAGAGTTTCTCGGCGCGCATGATTTTCTTGCCGGAGATGGAAACGCCGCGTCCGCCGACCTCGGTGATGCCGTCGACCAGACTCTTGTTGGTGTTGTTGTGAAGAACATCATCCACGACCTTGATCGTGGCGTCGTCGGTAACGCGCAGACCGTTGACGAAACGGGTTTCCACGCCGAGTTCCTTGAGGCGGGCGCTGATGGCTTTGCCGCCGCCGTGGACCACGACCATTTTCATGCCGATCGCTTCCAGCAGCACGATATCGCGCATGGTTTTCTTCGTGAGCTCGGGATTCTCCATGGCGCTGCCGCCGAATTTGACGACCGCGATCGAATCCTTGAATTCCTGGATGAACGGAAGTGCTTCGTTCAGCACGTCCGCTTTGTTGATAAGTGAGGTTACATCGACCATTTTCTGACAACTCCTTGATCAGGTATGATAATCTGCATTGATTTTGACATATTCATAAGTGAAATCACCGGTCCAGATCGTACAGCAGGAAGAACCCTCGCCGAGATCGACCTTGATCGAAAATTCGCGGTGCTTCATGAGTTCCGCGAGCTCGCTTTCGGGCGTCCCTGCATCCAGACCGCCGCGGACTACCGGCATTTCATCGAAGAAAACCGAAACGTTTTCAGGCCGGAACGAGGCGCCGGAATAACCGGCGGCAGCCAGAATGCGGCCCCAGTTGGGATCACAGCCGAACCATGCGGTTTTGCACAGCGGGGAATTGGCAATGGCCCGGGCGGCCAGCTCGGCATCGCGTTCATTGGCGGCGCCGGAGACTTCCACGCTGACAAATTTGGAAACGCCTTCGCCGTCGTAGACGATCGAGCGGGCGAGATGTTCGGCGACCATGCGGACGGCATTTTCGAACTGTTCGGACCCCGCGGACCCCGCGGATATCTTCACGCCGGAACTGCCGTTCGCCAGCAGGAGGACCGTGTCGTTGGTGCTCATGTCGTTGTCCACGGTGATCTTGTTGAAAGAGGCATTGACGGCATTCTCGATCACCTTGGCCAGATAGGCGTTTTCAGCCTCGGCATCGGTGGTGATCACGCAGATCATGGTGGCATGCGGCGCCACGACCATGCGGGGCGAGATCATGCCGGCGCCTTTGCAGCAGCCGCCGACCGTGACTTTTTTCCCGTTCACGCAGAAGGAAACCGCCAGTTCTTTCGGACGGGTATCCGTGGTAAGGATGGCATGCGCGGCGGCCGATCCGCCGTCATGGGACAGCATTTTCACGCCTTCGCGGATCCCTTTTTCGATTTTATCCATGGGGATCTGGACGCCGATCCGTCCGGTGGAAGCCACCAGGACCTGGCGCGGTTCGATGTCGAGAGCTTCGGCCGCAAGCGCAGCGGTGCGGAGCGTGTTCTGATAGCCTTCGAGCCCGGTGCAGGCATTGGCAACGCCGCTGTTGATGGTGACGGCACGCACATTCGGGGAACCGGCGCAGATCTCGCGGCAGTAGCGAACCGGAGCCGCGGGGAACAAATTGGAAGTAAAGGTCCCGGCAAAGGAACAATCGCGTTCGGACACGATCAAAGCCATGTCGTTGCTGCCGCTGCGTTTGAACCCGGCGCACACTCCGCAGGCCAGAAAACCGGCCGGAGAGGTCACACCGCCATTCTCAACAAAATCGAATTCCTGATTCATTTTCGTTCTTTCATTTATTTTGATCATTGGATAAAATGTGAGAATACATTCATTTATTCCTTCGGAGCGAGCGTGGAATCGCCTTCCTCGGCCCGGACATGGATCGCAATGCCGCCGCGGGGCATGAAATCGCCGCGGACTTCCATCCAGCGCGGAGCGCACGCTTTGACCAGGTCGGTCAGGATCCGGTTCACCGCCGCCTCATGGAAGGTATTGAAATTGCGATAGGAAAACAGATAAAGCTTCAGCGCCTTGCTTTCGATGCAGCGGCGGTCAGCCACGTAACGCACCCGGATATGACCGAAGTCAGGCTGTCCGGTCACCGGGCAGAGACTGGTGAATTCGGGACAATCGAACTCGATCAGATAGTTCCGGTGGGCATTGGCATTGGCGAAAGTCTCGATTTTCGCCTTGTCGGGCGAATCCGGATACTCCGTGTGGTTGCGGTTCAGCAGCGTCAGTTCTTCGAACGCCGCAGTCTTTTTTTTGTTTTTTGCTGTCATAAAATCAGCGCCTTTCCGAAAAAAAAACGATTTTTCCTTATATAATATAACATAAAATTGCAAATTTGCGAAACATATTTTAAAAAAAAACTTGACCTTATGCAAAAAACGGAATATATTAAGCCCTGCAAGAGCAAAAATAACAAAAAAATCAAATAAACGGGCGCTTTGCCGAAGGATCCGGTTCCGGACTCCGACGGCCGGGCGGTCAAACTGACAGGAAAGAAAAAATGTTGAAAAAAATGATCTTGTGCGCCATGCTGCTTTTCGCCGTGGGGTCGACCGTTGAACTCTCAGCTCAGGAAAACATTACGCCATCGATCGTTGATCAGATCGTCCGCAAGCTGGGACGGGGCATCAGCAATGTGGCTTTCGGGGCCTTGGAATTCCCGATCGTCTGGCATCAGGTCAATTTCGAAGAAGGCGGCCTGGCTGCCTGCACCTACGGTATTCTCCGCGGCGTAGTTGCAGTTGTGGTTCGCGAGTGTGTCGGCGTCGTAGAAGTGGTCACGTTCCCCATCCCGCTGCCCGGCTGCTCCGACATGCCGAACTGCCCGGCCTGGGGTTACGGCCCCATTGTCGAGCCGGAATGGATCGTGACTCCGGCACAGAACAAATACAATTTCATTTATCAGAATTTCGATACGCTTCCGTAATCTGCGGAAACGGATTCGGACGAATTCATCAGCCGGACGGGATCGTTTCCGTCCGGTTTTCTTTTTCCCTGGAAAAGACCTCGGCAAGCATGATTCCGACGAAGCCGATCCTTCCGGAAAAAATTTTCCGGGAAATTTTCCGCGGATCATGAACTTTGCCGGGAAAGCACGGTCTATGCCGCTATAAAGGGAAACTCAAACCGAAAACAACAGGAGGCATTCTCTTATGAAACAGGAAGAATTACAGGAACTTCAGGCACAGATCACCGAAGTCTCCGCCTTTGCAGGCCGGGTCAAAACCGAAATGAACCGCATCATGTCCGGTCAGCAGCAGCTGATCGACCGTCTGCTGCTCGCATTGATCGCCGACGGACACGTCCTGCTCGAAGGCGTCCCAGGACTGGCCAAAACCCTCGCGGTCAAAACTCTGGCGCAGACCCTGGACGGCAGTTTTTCCCGTCTGCAGTTCACGCCCGACCTGCTGCCCGCCGACCTGATCGGGACCAATATCTACAATCCGCAGGAACATACCTTCACCGTGAAACAGGGTCCGGTTTTCGCCAATATCGTGCTGGCCGATGAAATCAACCGTGCACCGGCGAAAGTGCAGAGCGCACTGCTCGAATGCATGCAGGAACGGCAGACCACCATCGCCGGACAGACTTTCAAAATGCCCGCCCCGTTCATGGTGCTGGCCACGCAGAACCCGATCGAACAGGAAGGCACTTATCCGCTGCCGGAAGCCCAGGTGGACCGGTTCATGTTCAAGATCCGGGTGGATTATCCCAACCGCGTGGAAGAACGGATCATCATCGAACGCATGGCGCACCCCGAAAACCAGTGCAATGCCCTGTCGGTCGCCACGCTCGCCGATGTCTCACAGGCACGCCAGTGGGTCGATAAAGTTTATATGGATGAAAAGATCCTCGAATATATTCTGGACATCGTCTGCGCTACGCGTCCGGGCAGACGCGCCGAGCTTTCCAGCCGCCAGGACGGAGTCAAGCTGGATGAACTGGATACGCTGGTGCAGTTCGGAGCCTCGCCGCGCGCCTCGATCGCGCTCGCATTGGCGGCCAAAGCGGAAGCCTTCCTGGCCGGCCGGGCCTACGTCACCCCGCAGGATGTGAAAACCCTGGCCCCCGATGTGCTGAGACATCGTCTGCTGCTCAGCTATGAAGCCGAAGCGGAAGGCATGAGTTCCGACGATGTGATCCGCAAGATCCTCAACGAATTGAAAACGCCCTGATCCGGCAGATAGGAGGTTGGCATCATGCTGACCGGTGAACTGCTTGCGAAAGTCAGAAAAATCGAAATCAAGACCCGGAAGCTGGTCGAGGAAATCACGGGCGGCGCTTATCACAGCGTGTTCAAAGGCCGCGGGATCGAATTCAGCGAAGTCCGCGAATATACCCCGGATGATGATATCCGCGACATCGACTGGAATGTGACCGCCCGCATGGGAACGCCGTATATCAAGAAATATGCGGAAGAGCGCGAACTGAACGTGATGCTCGCCGTCGATGCCTCGGCCTCGGGGCTGTTCGGCAGCCGCGGCAGGGAAAAACGCGAACAGATGACCGAAGCTGCCGCCCTGCTCGCATTCAGCGCCATCCGGAACAATGACAAAGTCGGACTGCTGATCTTCACGGACCGCACCGAACTCTATCTGCCGCCGCGTTCGGGCCGGAAACACGGGCTGCGGGTGATCCGCGAACTGGTGGGTCTGGAACCGGAAGGCCGCGGCACCGATATCGGCAATGCACTCGCCTCGCTGGTGCGGGGTCTGAAAAAACGCACCGTCATCTTTCTGATCAGCGATTTTCTGGATGACAAAAATTACGAGACCACGCTCAAGATCATCAGCCGGAAACACGATCTGATCGCGGTCCGGATCCAGGACCGCGCCGAACTCGAACTGCCCTGCTCCCTGCCCGGATTGAACGTGCAGGGACTGGAAGACGGCGGAACATTCCAATTCGATGCCGGCAGCCGCAAGGCGCTTCAGGCTTTCTCCGCCGCCGCAGGACAGATGCGGGATCAGACGCAGGAGATCTGCCGCCGCGCCAAGGTCGACATCATCGACGCGCTCAGCGATGAAGATCTGGTCAAACCGCTGTTGAGGTTTTTCCGGAACCGCAAAGGCAAACGATAAAACGGAAAGGATCCGGTATGAATAAAATCGGAAAAATATTGTTATGGCTGA
>JAZUCR010000516.1:0-6377 GCA_045639225.1 Victivallales bacterium | reverse complement strand
CGAAGACCGCCGTATCCCGATCTTTTCCATCACGCCGCGCCGGGCTGCATTTCTGCGTGACCGTCTGGCTCTGGGCAAAGTGACTGCCCATGCGGAAGCCCGCACCCGGATTTACGAGGGTGAATTTTATACGCTGACCGGGCTCATTCCGGGCAGTTCTCCCGAAGAGATCACGATGGTCGCGCACATGTATGAACCCTTCCTGCCGGATGATGCCGCCGGAGGCGCGGTGATCTGCGAACTCTGCCGCTCGCTGAAATCTCTGATTGCTCAGGGCAAGCTGCCGCCGCTGAAAAAAACGCTTCGGATCGTGCTCTCCATGGAATGTTACGGTTTTTCCCAGTATTACCTCGACCGCGAACGCAATGCGCGCACGCTCACCGTGTTCAGTTTTGACAGCTGCTGTCATTTCCCCGGCGGCAAGGATCTGCCGCGCCTGAAGATCCGTCAGTCTTCGATTATCCGGCCGTCCTTCATGGACTGGTATCTGCCGGGATTGTTCCGGACGCAGCTGCCGGAGGTCACTTTTCTGATGGAACGCGGCTCGCTTTCCGACGATACTTTCTGCTCGGACGACTGGATCGGCATTCCTTCGCTGTGGACTCATTCCGCCAACATGCGTTATCATCACAACTCCGGACCGATGTTCATGGATGCCGACTGGGATCTGGCTTATGATGTGGCCCGCGGGATGGGCACCCTGATCGGCACGCTCGCCACGGCCGATCCCGCGGAATTCCGGCAGATCGCCGCGGAAACCGCCGAACTGGCCAGGGCCGAACTGACCGAACGCTTCACCGCGGTCCGCTACGAACATCAGAAAGGCAGCCTGACCTGCCGCGATGCCGCGGAGAAGATCCGTTTCCTCGCTGAAAAAGCGGCTGAACGGCTGGCTTCGATCAATCGTTTTTCGCCGGATGCGGTCCGCCCCGAGGAACTGAAATTCCTGACCGAGCTCGCCGACCGGGCGGTTTCCGGCATCCGTAAAACCTCCGGCGGACCGGAACTTCACGGCGCTATGGCCCAGGCTGCAAAACTGATCGTGACCCGCCTCGAACCCGGTATCCTGATGTCGATGGCCAAAGTTCCGCACCAGGAAAGAAAATCCTGTCCGATCCCACTCGTGCTTTACATGCTGCTGGACGGAAAACGTTCGCTGTATGACGCCATGAAAATTTACGAATACGAAATGGATGTCACGTTTACCGATAAAGATTATCAGCAAAATATCGACAGACTGCGGTATCTGGAAAAATACGGCTACGTGCGGATCAGCGAACGGTAACCACTCGTTTTCGGTATTTTTTTCGAATCGCGCTTGACATTTCAGTTTCCGGGAATATACTACGTATCAAAGGAGCGGAATTAAACAGGGAGACCGTCAACATGGCTGAAAAACTTCCCGGCGGGAATGAAACGATCCTGGTAGTGGACGATCAGGAAACGGTATGGGATTTTCTGATCGAAGCACTGCAGAATCTCGGGTATTCGGTGCTTCTGGCGGAAAACGGCCTCGATGCCGTGGAGATCTGCCGCGAAAATCCAGGTCAGATCGATCTGGTCATTCTGGACATGATCATGCCGAAACTCGGCGGACACAGCACGTTCTATCAGATCCGCGAACTGGATCCCCATATCAGCGTCCTGCTGTCCAGCGGATATGTTTCGCCGACCGCAGTCCAGGACCTGCTGGCCAACGGTGCCGCCGGTTTCCTGCAGAAACCCCACCGGATCAAAACCCTGGCCGTGGAATTGCGCCGCATCCTCGATGCCAAAAAAGCCGCTGAGGGCAATAACAGCTCCCAGAGCTGATCGAAAACGGTCATCGACTGATTTGAAAAGATCGTTCTGTTCCGGGTCCGGAACGGAAATGTATTCCTGCTATGACTTGAATTTTCCTCTGTATCCCGTCATAAATCAATATTCAAAATACAAAAATCATGATGCCGATAATTCCTGTTCCAATTATCGGCATCATGGAAATATAATCGAAAAATGATAAAATTCAAGGATAAAAAAGAAAAATCAACATGAAAACATGCGAAATCACAGGATCGGATCTCATAGAACCATGAAACCCATGCAGGCGATCATCATCCCAAAGAGTGAATATCATCCCGAAGAGTGAATATCATCCCAAAGAGTGAATATCATCCCAAAGAAAGAATATCATCCCAAAGAAAGAATATCATCCCGAAGAAAGAATATCATCCCGAAGAGGGAACCCGGCAAAAAATAAAAAAAACGGTCCGGCAGAAAGATACCGAACCGTTTTTTTTAATGAATCGAGCCAGTGCAGATTAACCCTGCGTGATGGCTTCGGCCGGGCAGTCGGCAACGCAGGCGCCGCAATCGATGCAGGTGCCTTCATCCACGGACGCAGCGCCGTCTTTCATGGTGATTGCGCCGACCGGGCAGGTCCCGGTGCAGGCTTCGCATCCGACACATTTCGATGAATCAACTTTTGCCGCCATAATCAACTCCTCCTTTTTGCATACTCGCGGATGGCTTCCGCAAGTAATGTATTTTACACCCTGAACGTGGAAACGTCAAGCAGAAAATCCGGATTTTTCCATTTTTCAGCCTGTGAATTCCGCAAAAAATGAAAAAAAACGGGAAAGCGCTCTTGCATTTTTGTGAAAACGTGGTATATTTAACGTCATTAAACGCACCTGTAGCTCAATTGGATAGAGCGTCTGGCTACGGACCAGAAGGTTGCAGGTTCAAGTCCTACCAGGTGCACCATTATTACCCTCGAATCTGTATTTTCTCCCCCATTTTTTCCCCGTTTTGGGTTGCTTTTAAGTTTTTTCATGCTATATGTATCATAACCTGCCAAGATAGGATGTGGCAGTATGGTTACTGGAAAATTAATTTATCGGAACAAGCGAATGGTTCAGTTGCGTGGAAACTTGAGAAAGAAAAATGACAGCGGACTTTACTATTACCGTCTGACCATTGCCAATGGGAAACGAAAAGAATTTGCTCTCAAAACACATGACGAGGCTGAAGCAATTCAGAAAGCTGCTGATCTTGATGCCGTGTGGGAAGCGCCAAATCAGGAAATAGCGTTTGCTCAGATCAATGCGATAAAAGGGTTTTCCAAACAATTACTGTCTTTACCGCTTTCGGAAGGTTGGGCCAAATACGAAGAAAGTCCTAATCGAGCTCATCCACAGATTCACGAGCACCTTGCTTATGAATCCACCTACCAGGAGCTTGTCTCATTTTTGACTGGTGTCATCCACCAAGATGGAGTAGCACCATTGTCTCTGACCAAGATTTCAGAGGTGACCTATTCTGTTGCTGCATCGTTTTCTGAATACCTGAAAACAACAGACATTTCAGTCCATACACACAACCGAAAATTGAAGCGAATTCGGAAGATTTTTGACTGTCTCTCCGAATACTATGATGGTGAAAATCCATTTCGCAGTCCAACTATCTATCGAAAAAACCGAGAAGAGCAGAATAATATCGTTAAACGTCAAGCTTTCACAAAAGAACAAGAAGAACAGCTTCGTGCTGTGCTTGCAGATCCCAAATACAAGATTCGAGACAAACAGGAAATCCGTGTAATTTATTACCTGGGGATGTATACGGGCCAGCGCCTGAAAGACTGTGTCTTGCTTCAGTGGCAAAATGTCGATATGAGCAATAGAAGGAGGATCTGGGTAAAACAGTTCAAAACTGGAAAAGAAGTCACAATTCCGATGGCGCCTCAGCTATATGAAGTCTTAAAGGAAGCAAAGCGCAGAAAGACCAACCAATATGTCAATCCTGTCTCTGCTGCAAGATATAATAAGCAGAATGGAGATGGTAAAAATGTCGGTAACAATTTAGTCAATCTGGATGTTTTGGAAGTTATTCGCTGGATCGGTCTGGAACCGTCTGTATCTGTCCCTGGCCGAAAAAAGAAGATGACCGTATATGGTTTTCATTCGTTACGCCATTCTTTTTGCAGTTTCTGCGCAGAAGCAGGTATTTCAAAAGCTGTCCTGCTTTCTATATTAGGAACAGAATCTGAAATTGCTGACAAGTATTATACCCATGTCGGAAACAGTCTTCAAGAGCAGGCTATCCATCAGATGTTCAACGATGAGAAAGAACCTTTATCCGAACGTGTTCAAAAAGTTTTAAAAATATTGGGATCTAATCCGGAACCGACACAGAAAGTATTAGATCAAATCAAGCAAATTTTAAGTTAAAGGAGCTGGACATGAGTTTTGATTTACACAAGGATAATAACGACGAGGAATACGAATACATTGTCCCCAAATTAACTCCGAACCGATTCCTTGCAGAAAAACTCTATAACCTCTATCGGGAAATGGGAAACACTTCTGATAAGAAGAAATTGATTGATATTATTGTTCGAAGTTATGTTTTGGAACGAGCCCCATTTTCCGATGCGGTTGTAAAATTGGTGCCTGTTCTAGATGCAATGGAAAAGCTTAAAAGCGCAGATCTTTTAAGCGAAGCTGTAAATATTGCAGGTTACTTTTTGATGTTACAGGAAGAATTACAAAACAGAAAAACAAATATCACAAACAAAAATCAAACGTTATCAGCTATCCGAGAAAAACAAAATAAGGCAATTGATCGTTGTCTTGCCTTGGAAGAATTTTTGAGGGAAGCAGAATATGCATGGCATCCGCAGGCAGATAGAGATCAGAAAATTAGAAATCCTCAAATTACCCAAGAAAAAGCAATAAAAAAAGTTTTTAAAGCTCACAAGGAAGAAATTGTGGAAGAACTTAGAAAACATGGATTTGAGAACGATTTCGAAAGAGTGTTCGGTGATACCTTCAAATATTACACCGAAGTATATAGAAAATACAATGGGGGTAAGACATACTCCGGTTATGTACTTGAGAAAAGGGCAAGCCGTTCAGAGGAATCCAGAAAAAAGTCGAGTTTGGGGGCAAAGAAAAGAATAGCAAACAGAAAATCGGAAATCAAAAATAATACATCTTCAAGTAATTGATAATCACAAGCCAAGTGGCGGCGACACTTGGCTTGTGATGGTAGTATGTGTTATGTATGTTGACCCATTATTGAAAAAGCAGCCAATTCGTTTTACTTCCAATTGCGGATTGTTTTATCGGTTACGCCAAAGAGACGGCCGATTTCTTCTTGTGTCAAAGAGTATTTTTTATTATACTGATCAATAAGCGTTTTTCGCATGGAATCAAGAGTCTGTTTAGGTTCAACCACGACAAAGTGATTTTGGCTGTCCAGCTTGACGACAAAGGATCCACTGTCTTCAGGAATCTTATTCATACTGGCTTTCTCAATTCCGATGCTGAACGGATCTTCCAGCGTTGCTCTTCTTTCCTGAGGCGTTTGTTCGTCAGTTCGATACAGACTTAGAATCACTCTGGGGAACATTGTCCCTGTGACGCCGCCATATGTTTCATTCGCCTTGTTCAAGTGATGAATAAGAATTATTGCCATGTTCGGGAAGTCATCGGACAATTTCCGCAACACCAAGTGCGCGCTATTGACCTTTCCGTGAGCAAACGTAAGGAGTGTGTCAATTACCAAAACATCAATCGGATATTCATTTGTGCCTTGCCGAGAGAAATTTTTCAGCAGATTCACGAATTGGTTGTAATTGGCCTCTTTGGTGTAATCGGTCATGTCGCTCGACATATCACGCTGAATAAAGTTACTGTCGAACTCTCCCAGATCTGCTGCAAAATCCTTACGGTGTTCTTCGATATTGGCAGCGCCATCACTGTCAAACGTCAGATAGACGACTTTATATCCCCTGGTGGGATCATCTAGCTGCGTACAACGTGTCCAGCACCGTTCTGTCAGGAACGGTGCTTTACTCCCGACGATTTGAGCACACAATGCCGTTGTCAGACACGATTTTCCTATGCCCGGCGCACTTTCAATCATAGTAATTTGACCGCGCGCGATAAAGGGACGCAGAATCATTTTATCTGTCGGTTTTTGCGGTACAGCCGAATTATCCGAACTGACAGGACAGATCGATTCTGTGTTTTCCCAGAATGACATATCCAGTGATTGCGTTCGTTTCCGCTCAATTTCTGCGGTCGCTCTCGATACCATCACGTTGAACTCAGCTTCGTCCAGTTCGATAACCGAACCGTCAATAATGCATGGCTTCTGCTGGCGATGAGCGCCCATCAAGCGATCCACATTGTAAACGCCGGTAAGATCGGGGTAACTCACGGCCATTTGAATAAAGCCGATATTTACGATCTTGATCTCGTCGCGAAGATACTCATAAAGAGGCACCGTTTTTAGGTAGCATTCGGCAAGTGTAACTCCGCTATGGTTGGAAATCAGCAATTTCACGAATTTGTTTTTAATCGGAGAAAAATCCACTTGGTCAAACCGTGGAT
>JAZUCR010000515.1:0-5551 GCA_045639225.1 Victivallales bacterium | reverse complement strand
CATCATTGAAATTTACAAAGACAGGAAGTATATTCTTGACAAACTGGCAGACTATGAAGTAAATGTCGAAACAGTCATTGAACGCGAGGTGCATTCAATGACCCATTGACAAATACCAGCTGCGGACAGATGCCCTTATTTCCAATGCACAAGTTTCTCCGGAAAATTGGAGAAAATGTCGACTTTTTCAATCAAAAAAGCTTGAAAAAACGAAATCATGTTGTTAATTTTAAAAAACTCATTCTTACACTGGAGAAAATATCATGGAAAGAACTGTTTTCCCGATCTGGGACAAGACGAAACCCTATTCCTGCGAGGATGATTCCGCACTGCATGAACACCTGGAACCGGACCACGGCGACAACGTTGACCGGTATATCGATGTGACCGAACCGACTTTGTCTTTCTTTCCCGCTGCGGGAAAGGGAGCGCATCCCGCCATGCTGGTATGTCCGGGCGGCGGTTACCATCATCTGGCCTGGAACAAGGAAGGACTGGATATCGCCGGTTTTCTCAATATCAACGGGATTTCCGCATTCGTGCTGAAATACCGTTGTCCGGACCGGAAACCGGCGGCGCGTGCCGATGCGGCCCGTGCCATGCGCCTGATCCGCGCCCGTGCTGAAGAATTCGGCATCATTCCGGATAAACTCGGATGCATCGGTTTTTCCGCCGGAGCTCATCTGTGCGCCACGCTCACGGCCCCTGCCGATCCATTTGCTTACGAGCCGGCCGATGAGATTGACAAGCTGTCTTACCGCCCGGATTTCACGATCCTGGTTTATCCCGCCTATCTGGCCGACGAGGAATTGAAGATCGCACCCGACTTCAAAATCGATGCGTCGATCCCGCCCTGCCTGATGATCCAGACTGAAGACGATTTCGCCAAAGTCGAATGTTCCGTCGGCTGGTTCATGGCGCTGAAACGCGCCGGAGTCAAAGCGGAAATGCATATCTATCCCGAGGGCGGACACGGCTACGGGCTGGTTCGGTCCCGTGATGCGGTCAGCAATTGGGGCACGCTGGCAGCCGACTGGCTCTGCCGCCAGACCGGACTGCAGTGATTTTGCGCCAATTCAAAAACAGAAACCAGGGTCACGGCTGCTGATCTTACTCGTCGAAGAACGACAGCACCGAGACATAATGCAGGCCGATGCGTGTCCCGGGCGTAATTTCCGAATTGTCCAGTTCGAGCATTTCACGGTTGTTTTCCGCCTTGAAAGCAACTTCGGCATAGACCGGAGTAATTTTCGAAGCGGGATCCTTTTTTTCCGGATGGAAAACCTGCACGGGATATTTTCTGCCGGAAATCTTTGCCGCAACCATTCCGGAACCGCTGACCACCATGCGGATCTTATACGATTTTCCGGGAGACAGATTCTCCATCATCTGACTGATGCCGGCGGTATCCTGAGTATGCACGAAATACAGGACACGGGAACTGTCGAGCTGATTGTTGAAACGTTTCAGAAAAGCTCCGCCGTCCGACATGGTTCCCGGTTCGATTTTTCCGGAGGTTTTCCAATATTCCGTTCCCTGACGGAAAGAGGCATTGCGCAGATGTCCGGGATGTAATTTCATTCCGTATTGTTCCGACAGGAGGGAAGTTTTTCCTTCGAACACATAATGACGGAAAAGTTTCATGATCCAGCGGGTTCGTTCCTGATCCGAATAATTATCGCCCCAGAAACCGATGTGGCCGATTTTCCGGAATTCCGGCCGGACAGCCACGGCCTGCATCTGCATATCGAGCAATACCCGGTGATCGGCTTCCGGTTCATGATCCAAAGTAAACCGGAGCGCGGTATTGCTGTGGCAAAGGGCAATGCCCCAGAACGGATTGATGCCGGGATAAATCTTATTCAGATTTGCCGCATATTGGATCAGTCGGGCATTGACGGCATCCTCGGCAGCTTTCCCGCTGAGGAACTGATTCGGGATATAAATTTCCGACAGCACCTTGCTGCACTTGCTCAAATTCACGCATTGTGACAGCAGTTCTGCGGTATATCCGGTATCTCTGGGATTGCCGCAGATGTAGGTCAGAACATCGCGTCCGGCAGGAATATTCAATGCGGGAAGGTTTTTCAGAAACATCACCAGCGGTTTTTCCGCCGACATGGCAACTTCATCGATATAGATGCCGTCATACATCGGGTTTTCCGCCAGCAGACCGGGGGATCGGATCGGCCGGTTTTCCCGATATTGCGTTATTTTCTGGATATTGAGCGGACTGTAAAAACGCTGCAGGCCTTTTCTGTATTCCGCCATTTCGGATTCTGGCGGAGTCCAGGTACCCGGCAGAAAAGACATCACGACCGGCAATTCATATTTTTGGGTAAACTTCCAGTCATGTTTGGGCATGCCGCGCAGGAACGGACCGCTCCCCAGCGGGTAAACGGCAGTTTCGGCAACTGCCGAGATCCGCACCGGTCCATTGCCTTTTTTGACCGTAAAAGCAAACTTGCCGAGGTCGAGCTGAAAAAAATCACCGTTGCGCACGGTCCTGCCGCAGACCGGAAGCGAAAGTTCCATCTGCTCCGGCATGCCGAATAAAACCCAGCCGGCACGCGGATTGCCGAATTCGGCAGTTTCACCTTCCCGGAGTGTTTTTTCCGCGATCACATAATGAAAATTGTTCAGTCTCTTTTCCGCACCGGTTTCCAGACCGGGCCGGATAATGATCGGGATCGTCAGGGTTTTACTGCCGGTTTTGACCTGGACGGTATGTTTTCCCGGCGGGAGTCCGTTCAGATCGAGATCGGTCAGCCCGCGTTCTCCGACTGCAGCCTGCCGTTCGAGCTTGCCGATGGAATATGCGACGGTTTTGACGTTGGCCGACCCGAACCAGCGGCAATGCAGGACGGGAGAAGTTTCCGGGATCTGACTTTTCCGGGGAGAGAGAACCGCCAGTTCCGGCGGCGGCACCAGTTTCCGGTAAGCTGTGCTTTTCTCGAATGCCTGCCGGGTGGCCGGTTCCAGGGAAATATCGGAAATTTCCAGTTGGCCGGAACGGACTTGGTGAACCCGAATGGCAATGCTGTAATATCCGCCGCGCGAGGGGAAGCCGGTAATGATCTGATCGACTTTTTTCCAATCATAAGTCCCGGCCGGCAGCGGCATGCGGATCTCCTGCTTCCACGCATTGTTGAAAACGGTTATATACGCCAGAGACGCGCGGAAATCCCGGCATTTGACCATGGCACTGAGCCGGTATTTTTCTCCCGGAATGATGGTAAAGGTCCAGTCCTGCCGGATCAGGTAATTTTTCTTTTTTTCCAGGAAAAAGAACCTGCCGCGGTTCCTGCAGCCGCCATTGGCGGCATAGCCGGGAGTATTGCTTCCGAGAAAACGCCAATATGCGGGGAAAGTCCCGGCATACAGTTCCAGTTCGCCGTTGGAAATCAAATTTCCATAGGTCCCCGCCGGAACGATATCTTCCGCAGGAAGAGACAGAGCCAACCCCAGTATTGCCGCAAAAAATATTTTTTTCATGGTTCCGCCTGTGAGCAGCCGATCATTCGAAGCCGTACCGGATCTGGCTGACCGTTGGAGCACGGCCGGTATGAACGCTGCCGTCGGCAGTCGCATAATTGCAGGAGTTGGCATGTCTGGCACTCAGACTCGAGGTATTGTCGTAGTAGTTATTTCCGGTAAAAGATTTTGCGGTGGAATCGCCGAGCAGGATCCGGGACGACGCACGGGTGATCGTTTTGAAATTCTGGGAAGTATTGCTTCCGGTGGAATTCATGGTATAATAATTGATCCCATAGTCCCCGCAGCTGGAAATTTCATACCAGCCGCCGAAAGGATTACTGGCAGATGCCGAAGCAAGACCGCTGGCTTTCGGACACCCCAAAATCCCAAGGAGAACCTTTCTGTTTTCATCAGCCGGGTTGGCGATATAGCAGCGCATGGTTCCATGGGCCGACTTGGTATAGTCGGCTTTTTTCAGCGCCGCAACCCAGTTTGTGCATCCGTAAATTGCACTGCCGTTTCTGCTGTCATTGATCGGTGCGGGCAGGTAATCCTTGTTTTCCTGCGTATAAGTAAACAGAATCAGGGCTACATTTTTGATATTGGAAGCACATTGTATGGTTTTGGCCCGTTCGCGGGCCGAATTCAGCGCGGGCAGCAGCATACCGGCGAGGATCGCAATGATCGCAATGACCACCAGGAGCTCTATCAGCGTAAACTCATACTTTTGCTCCCAATGGCTGATTCGTGGAAATGAAAACTTGTTCATGTTCGTCCCTTTCATATTTCAGTCCCGTTTATGATAATTATACCGTAAAAAAAGGTTTTAACCTTGACAAAAACGCAATTTAATAGTATAATAGTGCAAAACAGGAGATTTTTTATTGTGCGGCAGGTGAGATATCTTCATCATTATCAGCTGGAATCCCATATCCCGCCGGGAAAAATGCCGCTGGGGGTGGTGTACATGTACCGTTCCAGCTGGCGGCCCAAACGGTTCCACGACCATGACCACAGCGAGATCGCCATCATCCTCAAAGGACGCTGCACCCATCTGTTCGAAGGACAGTCCGTGCCGGTCCGGGCGGGCGATCTGCTGGTGGTCCATCCCGGTTCGACGCATACCTACGACCAGTTCGAGCAATTGGAGATGGTCAACATCGTTTATGATGCCCGGCGGCTGTATCTGCCGATCCTCGACGGCAGCCGGATGCCACTTTTCCAGATCCTCTTTCCCGACGATCCGGAAAAAATCCACCGGTCGGCGGAACCGGTGCTGCATCTGGAACCCAATGAGCTCGAAACCATTGCGGGAATGATCCGCAATATGGAACTGGAACTCAAATCCGCCCGGCCCGGCAGCAATCTGTACAGCCTCGCGGTGTTCCTGCAGATCGTGGTCATGCTCTGCCGGCTCTATTCCGGAGCGGACCAGCTGAAAACCATGCCGTTCCAGATCGGGGAGGCGGTCGCTTATATCAACACGCATTACCGGCAGAATATTACCGTCGAACAGCTGGCGCGCAAAGCGTGCATGTCGCGGAGAAATCTGTTCCTGCAGTTCAAAAAAACCGCGGGATGCAGTCCGATCCAGTATCTGCTCCGTCTCCGGATCAGCCGGGCCACGGAACTGCTGCTCTATTCGGAACTGCCGGTCGGCGACATTGCCGAGCAGTGCGGTTTTTCCGACAGCAATTATTTCTGCAAGATCTTCCGGGCGCAAACCGGCATGTCGCCGCGGCAGTTCCGGCAGAAAAACAGTCAATAAAAAAGGATGCCGAACGGAACGTGATCCGGCGGCATCCTCAAGATGGCAAATGAGACGGTTTTATTCCACGCGGCCGGTGTAGGCCTGGGTTTCCGAATCGTCGAACTTCGAATTGAAGAATTTGCCGGCGGCTTTGTTCACGTCAGCCAGCCAGGGGCGCGGATTGCCGAGCTGCTGGACGACCCACAGGGAAAGTTCTTTCTTTCTCCAGTTGACCGTGCATTTGGTCCCCCAGGCGCCGCCGTGTCCCATCGTACCGGCTTTGAAATTGACATTGAGACCGAGCGAATAACCAAGTCGGAGGCC
>JAZUCR010000514.1:0-5446 GCA_045639225.1 Victivallales bacterium | reverse complement strand
TCTACGGAGGGTACCGCATGCATCCGGATTTCGAAAAGCTTTTGCCGATCGCACCTGGAGTTTCTGCGGAACGCTCCAGAAAACTCCGGCGCTTCCATTCCGTCTACTACGGGATGACCTCGCCATGGGGAGGGGATTTTTACCGCTATTTCAAAAAATATATCAGCGAACCGTCTGGCTTTACTTATACCTCCAACCATCTGCGCGATCCGCGGAATAACAAACTCGTGCTGAACGCAAAAGACCATCCGATGGCACCCTGCCGTATGGATTCACAACTGTATCACAATTATGTAATGTGGCATCTCGACAAACTTCTCCGCCACCCTCTGGCAGACAGAATTGCCCAAATCTACAACGATCTCTGCAGCGTTTATATCTGCGGCAATAAACTGGATTTTCTCAAGGATGACTTCGGGCGGGAAATCCGGCCTTTGAATATCGCAGGATGCCGCCGTTTTCTCATCCGGGAATTGAGACTTTGCCATCGGGCGGATCTGCCGTTGATGCTCCACGCACAACGCAAGTTCATTCCCGCCATGCATTCCCTGGCTGATTACTGGCTGCCGGGCGAACAATATGAGCCCGCTATCCGCAGAACGCAGAACATTTTCTTCTATTCGGATGTGATTGACGATACGGAATTGCGCTGCGAGGCAAATTCCCGCCTGCTCGGTGTCAATGTGGTATTCCTCGCGGAAGGAATGAGTTATAAAGGGAAAAAGGATATGAAAGCCTATCTGGATTCCTTCTTTTCCGTCTTCCTCCCCTATGATATCGAATACCGGGGAAACGTCTGGAATTGGCGCCGGATTTTCAGGGAGGTTCATGAAAAAGTCTGGAGCATCTATGAAAAAGCCGGTGTATTCGGGAAAGAGGTAAAGGCATATCGTTTCTTTGATCCCATGCCGATCACTGTTTCCAACCCTGACATCCGGCTGGCATTTTACGAAATGCCGAATGGAAACCGTCTGCTGATCATGGCGAACAAAACCGGGAATCCCGTCACCGGAATTGTTGAACTCTCGAAAATCAAGACAGGGGACTTTACCCTGCCGGAACTCTATGCAAATGAAAAAATCGAGGTGGAATCGGGAAAGTTCAGGATAACTATTCCGCCGCGGACGATCCGGATCACGGAGTGGAAACAATAATCGGTTTTATATGAGTAAGCAATGAAGCTGTTGACCGACCGCTGTCCGACGGAATAATAAAACACAACGGAAAAGTGATTTTTCGCTATTGAAAAATCTTGTAATCCGAGCTATATTAAACGCAGATTTTCAGCAGATACAAATCTCAAAACAGGAGGATTTTTCCATGTTCAAAATCGGTTATGCGCAGGAAATCATCACACCCCCGACCGGCGTCGGTCTGGCCGGCTATTTCAACAAACGCCCGAATCAGGGCATGTACGACGATCTCTATGTGAAAGTCGTTCTGATCGAATCCAACGGCAAACAGTTCGGGTTCATGACCTTCGATCTCTGCAGCATTGCCGGGCCGCTGTTCAAAGAGCTGGAAAAACGGATCGTGGCCAAATTCGGCAAGGATCTGCATGACAGTCTGATCATTTCCGCAACCCATACTCATACCGGTTCGGAATTCCGGAGCCGGGACGACAAACCGCTGGATGAGCGGACGCAATATGCGTTCGACCATACCGCCGATGCCGCGATCCGCGCGCTGGAACGTGCCCAGATGAATCTGCTCCCCGGCGAGCTCGAAGTCGGCGCGGTCTACAACAATCCCTACGGCTTTGTCCGCCGCTACTGGATGAAGAACGGCACGATCGTGACCAACCCCGGCTGGGGCAATCCCGACATCGACAAGCCCGAATGCGATTTCGACCGCACGATCAATATCCTCGCGGTCAAACAGGGCGGACGTCTGGCTGCTCTGATTTGCAATATCGGCAACCACGGCGACACTGTCGGCGGAGATATCGTCAGCGCCGACTGGTATGGCCGCTTCACGCAGGAGATCCAGCATGCGCTGAAATTCAGTCTGCCCGTGCTCGTGGTCGATGATGCCTCCGGCGATATCAACCACTTCGATTTCCATCAGAAGATCAATCAGACCTCCTACAACGAAGCCACCCGGATCGGCCGCGGTTACGCCGCGATCGTGCTGGATGCATTGGACAAACTCGAACCGGTCACCGATGAAACGGTCACGATCCGCAACGGTTCCGTGACGATTCCGCACCGGAAACTGACCCCGGAAGAACTGGCCGAAGCCAAACATATTCTGGACACCGTTCCCGATATCAAGAAGGAAGGCGATTTCGAAAGTCAGGATCTGGCAAACAAGGTTCCCGCCGCCCTGCGTTATTTCGCCAAGCGGGCGATCGACTGCTACGAAAAGAGCACGCCGTCGCATGACGGACGTCTGACCGTGATCGAACTCGGAAAACAGATCGCTTTCGTTTCGCTCCCCGGCGAACCGTTCAACGGTATTTCCCAGGCGATCCGTGCCAAGAGTCCCTGCAAATATACGTTCGTGATCGAACTGGCGCAGTCGGTTTCCGGATATGTTCCGATGCCGGAATGCTTTGCCCGCGGCGGATATGAAGTTCAGCCGGGCATCAATACCTCGGCGCAGAACGCTGCCGACGAGATCATCAAAGCCTCGGTGGCTCTGTTCTGATCTTTCCCGTCAGGCTGATTTCGACACCTCTCCGTTCCCGGAGGGGTGTTTTTTTTCAGTTCCGGTATTCCTGTAATGCCTGCTGTGCGGCGGCGCGGTATTTTGCCCGCCGGGCTTTGTCCGGCAGCTCAGCCGGTTCGAAGGTGATGGCTTCCGGAGAGATATCGAACAGGAATCCTGCCCAGACACATCCCTGCAGATATTGTCCGTAACGGTTGAGGTGGATCGTATCGACGGCCAGGACTTTTCCGTCGTCGGTGTCTCTGTACAGGCAGGTGCCCGCGGCATCTTCCGTTTCAGGCAGAGGTGCCGGGTAAACCAGGCTGTTTTTGAAATCTTCATCCATGCGCGGCAGCTGCCGGGGAGAATCTTTCCGGGTCAGCTGGACCGCCAGTCCGGTGGGAACCACGCGGAAACCGTATTGCCGAGCCAGTGCCCGGTAAGCGGCATCGAGACAGGAGAACATTCCTGCCTGGTCCAGTCCCCATTCAGGCTGTTGCGAATTTATCCGGACGTCGCCCGCGTTATAGCTCCAGGTCTGCTGGATGATGATTTCCGCCTGCGGATTGGTTTCGCGGATGATCCCGATCAGTTGTTCCGCCCATGGCTGATAAGTCGCCGGCTGCCAGCTGCAATGACTGGCCTGCTGGATGGAAATGATATCCCACTTGTCCCGCTTGAGAAATTCCTGCAGGGAAGCAGTTTGATTCGCAATATCCGTGTAGGGACGATGTTCCGGATCCTGCTGCGAAGTTTCATATTCCTGGATGTGACGCTGCAGGGAGCAGCCGCCGATGTAGGCGATCTCCAGTTTCAGCTCGCAGCCGGGCAATGATTTGACGATATCGGGCAGATAAGTGCGGCAGCTCAATGAAAAACTGTTTCCCACCATCAGAACTTTCAGCGGAGATTTCATTCGTTTTTTTCCTTCCATGTATGAATGGTTCTGTCTGCATTAATATACAGCCGCCGAAGAATACTTTCAAGCCGGGATCGGGAGCTTGTCTCTAACCGAAAACGGCCGTTCCATCATGATTCTTTCTGCAGGAGAAAGACCTGATTCCAGGTATTGGCCGCTTTCTGGAATCCGCCGGGACCGTCCGCGACGGCGGCGAAGAGAGCGCGGGGATGTCCCGCAGCGTCGAACAGCACTTGCGGACGTTCCAGCGAACCGAGAACCATTTCTTTCCCGTTCGCGAGGGCAATGCGCCGGGAGTAGGCTTTTCCTGTAAACTGCCAGTGCATGCCGTCTTCGGAAACGAAATGTGCGCTGCTGTGGTATTCGCCGGTGGTTTCCCCGTTCAGATCCTTGGCCAGCATTTCGAAAAATTCGCCGTTGTGCCAGACAAAGGGATCTTCGATATGAAAATCCGCCTGCAGGACCGGTTCATCGAAGCGCGTTGCCGGTCCCTCGGGAGTATCATATACCGCCAGCCCGATTCGAGCCCCTTTCGGGGTATTGGTCCGGTAGTAAAGATAGATCCGTCCGTCCGGCAGGACGCAGGGCGCGGGGTTGGTGACGATAGAACTGTCGAACTTGCCTTTCCGCGGTTCGAGGACCGGGCGCGGCAGCACCTGCCACGGACCGGCGGGGGAAGTGCTTTTTGCCAGTCCGATGCAGATGCGGTCGTAGGCCCGGAGCATCATGGCACGGTCCTGTTGGATGATTTCGGGCGGGGTAGGGGGCTCGTCGTATGTGGAGCCGATGTAATAGAGCAGATATTCCCCGTTCCGGCGGACCACGGTCGGATTATGCGCCATCCGGCTGTCCCAGTGCGGATCGGGAAAACATGGAAGCACTTTTTCGACAAAACGATAAGGCCCTTCCAGATTTTCGGAAAAAGCGTGGACGATTTCGGAAAAGAGGACATATCCTTCCAGCATGGGATAATCTTTGCGCCAGCGGGCGGCGTACAGGTGAAAACCTTTGCCGGATTCCTCCACGGCCGATCCGCACCAGACCCATTTGTCAGGTTCGTGGTAACCGGTGTTTTCCCTGATCGGCAGGAGATCGGGAAATTTTTTCAAGTCCATTGACATTTTGTGTACCTCGATTCCTTATCTGAAATGAGATGGAGCCGTAATAGCATAGTTGATTATAAAAAATCTTTTGATCCCTTATTATGGCGCGATCTTGTAGAACGGGAAAGACTCCAGTTTCGGTTTCTGGTCGCCCCTGAGCATTCCAGCATGACCGTCAAGATAAGCAACGCTTGCCCGGTTTTTATGCTGGACGAACCAAAGAGTTCGATTTCTTGCTCCAAACTGGGGGGCTTCAGTCGACTTGCATTCCGCCATAATGGCGGTTCCGGAAGCTTGCTTGCAGCGATGTATTTTCGGCGGTTTGTTTTGTCCGGCGATATTGTAATTGATTCCGAAAATATATTCCGTATCGCCGCTGAGCGAAATATCAAATTCCCGGGAAGGACAATCGATGTTCGAACGCACCTTCTGATTGCGAGTCAGTCTGCCGATGCCGGACGAATTTTTCGGCGGAATATAGGATTTCAAAACCCACTTCGACGCATCGCAGCCGATCGCATACTTGGTGGTGCTTGAGGCGCTTCCCGAGCCGGAATTCTTGTAGGGCATCAAATAGCCCTGATTGTCATCGGCATATTGTATCGTGGCTTTGGCGAACTGTCCGAAAAGATTGACGCAGCTGATGGCGCGGGCATTGTTCCGGGCCTGTTTCAACGCCGGCAGCAGCATCGCCGCCAGGATCGCGATGATGGCGATCACCACGAGGAGCTCTATCAGCGTAAAACGATGCGTCGTTTCACGCTTCAAATATGAA
>JAZUCR010000513.1:0-20037 GCA_045639225.1 Victivallales bacterium | reverse complement strand
CGAATAACCGCCCAGTTTCGCCGGACGGGTGCACGTGGCCAGCAGATTTTTCACCGTTTCCTCTTTCAGGATCCGCGCGCCATTGTCGCCGATGCCGAGATTCATCAGCATCCGGTAGAATTTCACCTGATCGGCGGCAGTGGTCCACAGACCGGCACCGGCGGAAGGATGCACGGTGGGACCGTTGTGCGGCAGCGGCATGGCACTGGCAAACTGCCGGTACTGCGGCTTTTTATCCTTGCTGAGCGAATAAAGGGAGATCGCCCGGCTCAGCTGTTCGTCGGTCGGGTTGAAGGTGGTGTCCTTCATGCCGAGCGGATCCAGGATGCGTTCCTTCAGGAAGACATCCCAGGGTTTCCCGGTAACCACTTCGGTGATCGCGGCTCCGATATCGATCCCGGTGTTGGAATAACGGGTGCTGGTGCCGGGTTCGAACACGAGCGGTCTGGATGCCGCTTCTTTCGCGGTATCGCGCAGGGACAGAGCCGGCCAGCCTTTTTTGTTCTTGGTCGGGATCTCGAACGGGAAACCGCCGGTATGGTTCATCACCATGCGGATCGTCAGGACATTTTTGGCCGGAACGAGAGTCGTCTTGCCCTGCTTATCCTTGACGGCGACTTTCAGATTTTTGAACTCCGGCAGATATTTGGCGACCGGATCGTCCAACGTGATCTTGCCTTCTTCGACCAGGATCGCGATCGTGACGCCGCAGAAACCTTTGGTCTGGGAACACTGCATGTAGGTGCGGTCCAGCGACATCGGGATCTTGCGGCCGACATCCGCCCAGCCGAGACAGGCCGTTTCCTGCATATTGCCTTTGCAGAAAATGCTGATCGCACCCGGCAGGCTCCCGGAATCCAGATAAGATTTCAGGGCATCGGCGGCATAAGTCGTTTTGCTTTGTTTGACCGTGCAGTAGGGCTGCGTTTTCGGCGTTTTCGCCGCATCGGCTTTTTCGAGATGACATGCGGATACCGCGCACATTGCTGCCAGCAGCAGGGAGATTTTTTTCAGTTTCATGGGTTTTCTTCCTTTGTTGTTAGTTCTTGGAAATCAAGTTAAGCGGAATATACATTCGGAACCCGGCAAAATCAACCCTGCCGGAAGAATTTGCCTGATATTTTCGCGAACATCAGGCAGTTTTTCCGAATGTGAAAACCACTTATTTCCATTTACCCTGAACGGCGATTTCGTCGAGACAGAAGAACCAGTTCCGGATATCGAAAACGATCTTCACATATCTGGCCTCGGTTTTCCGGATCGGGATATTCAGCGCGGCGGCCCGGTAACCGGCATTGGAAAGAACTTCCGGCACCAGTTTCCCTGCCGAAGTGAACTTTTCGCCGTCCATGCCGGTCAGGACCTCGATGGACTTCGGGAAGGCAACGCCGCTGATGCCGGCGCCGGAATGGACCAGCACCTTTTCGATTTCGGCGGTCCGTTCCAGGTCGAAGGTCAGCTCGAGTTTGCCGTGCATGGCGAATCCGGCGGTCGTCTGCCTGTCGAACCACATCGGCGAAGATCCTTTGGCGAATTTGCCGTCGATCAGCTTCTGCTGTTCCAGTTTCGGATCCTTGTTCAGACAAAGTTTCCAGTTGGGGGCTTTGTTCGACTTGTAGCTTTTGCCGAAAATCAGATTGTCTTCCGGTTTCGGCCAGGGAGTTTCGGGAATCCATTCCGCCAGGCGGAGCATATCATGCAAACCGGCCTCGAAAATAGGGCTGAGGCACATGATCCTGCCGTTCAGCCAGGGCGAGGTCCGGAAGATATTCACGAAGATCGGGCTGTTCGCGGCGATCGCCTCTTTGGAGAGCAGCGAGGAAAGCGGCAGTGCGATCCGGACCCTCCAGCAGCCGTCCTTCCGTTCGGACTTGACTGCGGCGCCGCAATCCCATTTCTTCGCATCGATCAGGCTGTCCCGGTAGGAGAAAGCATAAACCTCGCCTTTGGGATTGACAGCCAGCTGATGATACGGGAAACCGCTGCGGCTGGCCGAAAAGAACAGTTCCCAGCCGTCGCCGCTCCACCATTGCGGACGCAGTTTGGCAACATCCAGATCTTTTTCCTCGAGCTGCAGATAGAGGAATTTGCCGTCCAGAACGGCTTTGCCGGAGATTTTCCGCTCCGGAATACGGCTTCCGTTCTGGGCATACCATTGGCCCATATCGGCAGCCTTGCTCCAGTCCACGGCAGCCGGGTCGCCGGGGGTCTTCACCTCCGCCAGTTTCGGCAGCGTCATGACCACCAGTTTCATACCGGTCCGGGCCGCATGGAAACCTTTCATCGAAGCGACCGATTTTTCCACGATTCTTTCCGGTTCGGCATCTTTGCCGGACAGGCTTTGACTGATCGCGAAGGGACGTCTTTTCAGATCGGCGATCCGGTAGTTTTTGTAACGCTGCAGGATATTCGTCGGGTTCCAGGGCATCTTCTGTCCTTTGGGCAGCTGCTTCTGCAGTTTCTGCCAGAGGCAATAGATACCGGAATCCACGATGATCCTTTCCAGCCGGACATTCGAGAGGTAAAGGGAGCCTTCCGGACAGCATTTTTCCGCCTCGTCGAGCAGACGGTCCGCCGTCTGGAAGAAAGCCAGATCCAGATAGGGCCGGTCGGAAACCGTCATGGCGCAGAGTTTTCCGTCTTTGGCGGGGACCTCCTCGATCCGTTTCTGCATGTAATTGAGATATTCGGTCATTTTATCCGCGGCGGGGCCGTAGTAACCTTTCATGAAAGTGCGGATCAGCGGAGCGGGATCCTGATCCGGATCCTCCAGCAGCTGTCTGCCCAGCCACATGGTCAACGCCAGGAAACTGGTTTTGGACTGAACGGCATCGCATTCGCAGAAAAATCTTTCCACTCCGCAGTCATGGAACAGTTTCAGATCGGGCGCCAGACAATGAACGAAAGAGTTCGGGAACGAGTATTTGTTCTTGACATACTGGCCCCAGTAATCCCAGATCTCCATGTGTTTGGCGATTTTGGACCACTGGAGGACGATCTCTCTGGCTTCGCGGTTGACCGGACTGTTCATCGGCCGGTAAAGATCGGGGAAGGTCGGTTTTTTGCCCCATTCGGCGTTCAGCTGAGCAATGCAGACCTGCGTATTGTCGCGCGGACGGATCCGTTTCGGGGGGATCAGGTTGTTTTCATATGCGAAAAAGCCGATCAGAACGTCCGGATATTTGTCCTTGATGCCGTCGGCGATGGAGTTGATGAAATCGACCATCAGGGCGCTGTCCGTGCCCTCTTTTTCGGTAAACGCCTTGCAGGTCGGACACTGGCAGTTCCAGGCGGTGTCGTTGGGCGTGACGTAGAAGATCCGGCTGGGGACGAAACCCTTGTCTTTCAGCGATTCGGCCTGTTTCCGGCGGGAGAGGATATTTTTTTCCACCAGTTTGACCATCAGTTTCCGGACTTCCGGATTGGTGAGACAGATCTGTCCCGGGCCGCTGGTCGAAGTCGCCGGAGGCCGTTTCCCGTTCAGGTTCATCGCATGATATTCCGGATGATCGGCAGGGAATTGTCTGGAATAAAAATAGAACGTATGCCCGGGTCCGCCTTCGATAAAACCGAGCCCGGCACCGAGGGTTCTGGTGTCCATGTTCCGGACGCGGAGCAGCTGGACCTCCTTGTGTTCCCGGTTGCCGGTGTAAAGCATCCGGAGCTGGAATGCCGGCTTGCCCTGAACCGAAAGCTCTTTCAAGGTCAGATCCGGATTGTTCGGCACGATTTCAGTCAGTTCATCCAGCCAGTGACAGCCGAAATGCTTTTCCAGCAGGACATAGACCGCATAAAGAGTGCCGCGCTGCCGGCCGCCGGACAGGATCAGGTTTTTCCCGCTGGTGCGGATGACCCATGCTTCCTTGTCCAGCGAATCCGGTTTGATCCCCGCCTGCGCGGCAAAATCGGTCGCGCCGACATAAATCGCATTTTTGCCTTTGGCGTCAGCTTCGGACACGATCGGGAAGGTCGCACCCGTGATTTTTTTCAGATAGAGACTCAAGTCTTCCGCGGCATGTTTCTCAGCCGGAATGGCTTTGTCGCTCCGGGCGATCACGTAATCGGTTTTGCCCTGTTTCGCCAGGGTCAGTTCGGCGGCCCGGGCTGTCCAGCCCAGAACCATTGCGGCGGCCAGGGTCAAACAGATCCTGACCCGGCAATTCTCTTTCGAGACGATCATTTTATGTTCTCCTCCTGTTGAGATTTATATTGTCGGTTCTGCTTTCCGCAGGAATTCTTCGATAAGTCCGCGGCAGACCTGCCGGGGATCCTGACTTTCCGGGATATCCTCCATGAAATCCCACAATTTCCGGCTGTTGAGCAGTTTTTCCGCTTCAGGCGAAAGATCCCGGAATTTGATTTTATGGTAAACCAGGTGCATCCGCGCCTGATGATGACCGATGTAAAGGGCATCCAGACGGTCGGAATGCTCCAGCGCGAACTGAACGTAATCCCGGAAATACTGCAGCGACATGCCGGTCCGCCGTTGCTGATAAAACTGCTGGCTTTTCAGCATTACCGGATCGGAAAAATACGGTTCGAGCGGGAAATCGGGCCGGTCGCAGAACCAGCCGCAGTTCAGTTCGCGGACGATCCGGTCCAGCTCGCAGGGTGTATAATCGACTTTTTCACCGTTCATCGCCCGGGCAAGCAGCGGGAAAAGATCGGCGTAGGCGCCGTAACCCGGTTCGAAAGCCTCGAACATGATGCCCTGGATTCCGAGGTCATGGAGGGTCTGCAGATCCTCCAGATACGACCGGGTTCCGTATTGGAAATTACCGGCGAATCCCTGCTTCATGACATTTTCATGGATATAGACTTTGCCCGGGAAGGCACGGTTCCACATCTTTATCTTGTCGAGCATCGCAGTATTGAGGGTCACCTCAGGGGAATCATGGCTGGAGCCGTAAACGTCCCGCATGAGGCCGCGGCTGGAGGTATCCGCCGCGCTGCCCAGCGGATACGTCGGCGTGCGGGGAAAAGTGTCGAACATGATCCGGTCCATTGCGGCAAATGCTGCCGTGTCCTGCGGGAAATCATAGCGCAGATAATAGACATCGGTCTCGGCTTTCAGGTCGGGACGGGTCTCCCGGACCGCCTTGATGAAACGTTCGACGAAAGGATTCCAGCGGTCCTGCCGTTCCAGCTGCCGGCAGCGCGGACACTCACAGAAATCGCCTCCGTCGGCAGCACGCATGTGCACATGCCGGATCTGGGGCGGAATCTCGTGCAGCCAGGCTTTGGCGCCCGCCTCGAATGCATCCAGCGCACCCGGAGCAAAGCGGCAGGGAAAGGTTTCGCATTCCAGCTTTTCGGTGAAGAAACTCCCGTCCTCCTTGCGGGCGAGAAAATCCTTTTTCCAGTCGGCAAAACGGTAAAAGGTCCGGGGCCCGAAGGTCATCAGAGTAATTTCCACGCCGGCTTTGGCGCACTCTTCCAGGATCAGTTCGCGGTAGCGTTTCCAGCCGTAGTCATAATGAATGATGATCGAATTGAAATTGAGCTGTTTCATTCGCCGGATAAACGTCCTGAGCTGTTCCGGCGTATGGCGCAGCAGGCTTTCACAGGGATTGAATCCGCGGATGGTGAATAATTCTTTCATTTTTTCTTCTTTCTTTAATTCAGTTACGGTTTGACCAGCAGGACCTCCGGGCGGGCATAACGCAGCGGCATTTCCAGCCGGATCGTGTCACCCTCGCGGGAATACGGAAGATCGACCCATTCGCCATCCCGGTCGAGCCTCTGCCAAGTCTGGTAATTTTGCCATTTGGGCGGAAGATGCAAGGTCACCGAATCCAGATCATCCGCATTGAGATTGGTCAGAGTCAGCATGCCGGCAAAACCGGCCTTTTCCGGATCATCCGCTTCGTTCATGATCGTATACACCCGCGCATTGCCCCGCGCGATCACAAATTCATCACAGCACCAGATCACCAGTTTCTGAATCAGCTGCTGGCGGCGGTAGTTGAGCAGAGACGAGGAATAGTTGCCGCCGACTCCCATCCCCATGACCGCGACCTTGCCGCCGAGCCGGTTCCGGAATCTCGTCATGCCGACCCCCAGCGGTTTCTGCTGAAAAGTCACCGTCCGCGTGATGATCTCGCAGCCGGGATCCTGCGGGACCAGGTCATGCATGGAACCTTTGCCGCGCGGCGCAAAGAAATCCGCCCGGTGCATGTGACGTCCGCGGCATTCCGGAATGAAAGCAGGCTCTATCACTTCCCGTCCGCCGAGGTCGAACTGTTCCGCCCCGGTCACCGGATTGTCCCCGATTTTCACCCCGAGATAAGCACCGTAACCGCGTTCCTGCAGAGACAGCGCCGCATCGCCGTCCAGAATCAGAGCGGAGGATAATAATTTCTTCAGTTCCGCATCGGAAAAACTTTCCGGCTGCGTCCCGGAAAGGAAGGTCACTCCAGCGGGAAGCGAGGCGGCGGGGATGCCGAACGCGGCCAGACTTTCGATCCAGCCGGAATTCATTCCCGGGCGAACGGAAGACCAGAACGGATCGTGATGGATCCGGACGCCTTTCACCCGGCACTGGCGCGCCGCGGCACTGATCGTTTCAAAACGGCGGTATTCCTCAACAAACATCCGGCTGTAGGCGTCTTCCTCATTCGGATTGTCCAGGATCTGCTGCGTATAAAACAGCAGGCCGTCGCAGCCGAAGGAACAGGCGGCAGTTGTAATGACGCGCAGGCTCGCGGCAGAGGTGAAGAAACGGGTATGCGGGAAAGTATCGCACTCATGATAGTAACGGAGATCTTTTCCGACATGCTGTCTGGAATACAGCGCATGAAAAGTCAGGCGGGGAATGCCGGGAATATTTTCGCCGCCGTAAATGGCTCCGTAAAAACGGCAGAAAGGAAGGTGATTTCTGCCGGCCATGGCGCGCGTCACGGCCTCGGTGGCGTCGCCGTCTTGATCCCAGGAGCCGGATTGGGCGGTCCCCATCGGAATTTCGGGAGCGACCTTGTCCACCTCGTCACGCGCCGCTTTGGCAAAATCCGCCAGGGAATCCCGCATCAGGGTCCGCCACTGCCGCATCAGCTGCAGGGATTCCGGCGTCTTCCGTTCGAAAATGTCCTTCAATTCTTCGCGGGTATAAGTCCGCCCCGTGCGCCGGGCGAATTCCGCCAGATGATGCGGACAGAAGCAGCCTTCATACAAAGCGGCGGCGTTGATGGAAAAATCATCTTCCGTGAGGGTGAAAGCCGGCCGGGCGATCTCCGCGAACGCGGCAATGCTCCGGGCAAAAGTCTCGCGAAAAACCGGGTTCAGCGGACAGGAGGCCATCGGGGTTTCCGTGCCGTCCATCCGCACCATGCGGTTCCACCTCGGATCGGGTCCGGATTTCAGGGTCAGCGTGATCCACCAGCCGCATTTGATGCCGGAAGGCTCCGTTTCCTGCCGGACGCGGCGGAAAAATTCGGCGAGCTTGCGGAAATGTTCCATCGGGGGGAAACCGATGCTCCGCCAGCCCGCACCCGGACACGCCAGCGCAAACCGGCGGAAACCGTATTTGCGGTTGAGTTCCAGGATATCCCGGATGACATTCGTTTCAGCCGGCCAGTCCAGTTCGATGGAAACCGGAACAATCACATCCAGCTGCAAACCGGGACCGGCGTTTTCCGCCGGATGCACAGATGGTATTGAAGCGGCCATGATCTTTCCTCCGTACCCCCCGTCGATCACGGCTCCGTTGCAGAGGTAAACTTGGTCAGGGTATAGCCGGATACCGGCATGACCCACAGACCGTTCCACTTCAGGGAGGTGATGCCCAGCACGTAATCGGCGGCCCGGGCCGAACCGTCGACATAGGAACCGTTCACGCACCTGCTGTGGGCGCCGTAAATCCCCAGGCTCAAATTCGTGATATAGTTGATGGAAACCTGTTTCCAGTTCCCTGCGGTTTTGATCGAAGGTTTTTTCCAGTTGTCGGCAGTAACCAGGATCTCATTGTTGTAGCCGTTCCGCAGCCGCCGCAAGGAAGTCAGATTCTCCCCGAAATATCCGGTCCGTTCCCGATTCATATCGAATGGATAGGCATAACTGATAAAGGTCCGGTATTGGGAATAAAAATTACTCGGTTTCGGATCCGACGGGCAGATATAATATTTCCGGTTTTTCGGAGTGGTATTGGAATTATCGATCGGACCGGGCTGAGGCAGATAACCCAGACACGGCAGAGCTTCAAACCACAAAAACTGCAGGGCCTTGTTCGTACCGGGGAATCCGAAATAAAAGGCTGAGTAACTGATAATCATTTCCTGGTTGTCGTTGGCATACGAGAACCAGGCCAGATTGAGCTGTTTCATGTTGCTCAGACAGGAGGAGCCCCTTGCTTTTTCCCTGGCCTTGTTCAAGGCCGGCAGCAGCATTCCCGCCAAAATCGCGATGATCGCGATCACCACAAGGAGCTCTATCAGAGTAAAACGACCCGTTTTACGCTCAAATGATGAATGATGAGAAATGAAAGATGAGGTGTTGACATGATTTGGGTTTTCCTGCATGATTTCTGTCCTTTCTTTTTTGTTTTATTTTTTACGGTCTTTCAGATCTGTATTTTTCATTTCATTTTCATTCCGGACATATCCGGCGCTGGCGCGCGGGATGAAATGGGTCGGGATCATGACCGAACAGTTGCAGTCGGAATGGTTTTTCAGGCGGGAAAGCAGCTGCCGGGCCGCTTCCTGCGCCATCTGCCGGATGGGGGTGTCGATCGACGCGATCTGCAGTTTTTCGATGGTGGGATATCCGTAACCGGCCCGGTTTCCGATCCCGACCAGACGATAATCCATACCGCATTTCATTTCTTCCAGTGTCAGCGCATTGACCACATTCATGGCCACTTCGTCATTGCAGGTCAGGATGACGGCGTTCCGGAACAGTTCCCGATGGACCCGGACGAGCCGGTAACAGCTGATCTCCCGTTCCACCACATCGACGTCATAAGAAATTATCCTGGATTCCGGCACGTGAAAAGTCTTGAGATTCCGGAGCCATCGCATTTTGATGTCTTTTCCGCAGGGGGTGGTTTCCGTGATCAGGATGATCCGGTTTTCCGCCGCGGGGTTCAGATATTCCAGCGCTTCGGTCATGCCCCGGTCATGGTCATAGACCAGGCTCGGGAAATCGTAATTGTCCAGGTAATCATTGCGGTAAACCAGAACCGGGATCCCGCTCGCCCGGAGCAGTTCCACGGAATCCGGATCCAGATACAGGGCGCTGATCAGCAGCGCATCCAGATCATGCAGCGCCCCGCCGCTCATCAGTTCGGAGTAGGTTATGAACCGGACCTGGCAGTTATGACTCCGGAAATACTCCGCGGCATAGTCGAAATGATAATTGAGGATCCGGTTGATGTCCGGGGAAAGATATTCCGGACTGATCGTCTGGTCGGCGATCCCGATCCGCGGCGATTGTCCCGTCTGGCTGCCGCTGAAAAAGGTGCCGCTGCCGCGGACCCGGTAGAGAAGTCCTTCCTTCGCCAGGAGATTGAGGACATTGTGAGCAGTCGGGACCGAGACCCCATACTCCCGTGCCAGTTCGGAAGCCGAAGCGGCCGGCATGCCCGGGAAAGTCCGGATCGAACTCAGTTCCTGCCGGATCGTTTCCGCCAGCCTGCGGCTTTTCGCCGTCCTGATGCGCCTGATCACCTTTCCTTCTCCAGTATTTGAGTTTATTTATATTATATCTGATTTCGGCGATTTATCAAGATATCATCTCAAAATAATTACCGAAAAATGCTGGTTTTCAATGTTTTGAGCTGGTTTTCAGGTCCGGAATTTTTATAATGAATCTCAAAAGTGTTTACGAAGTTATAAAAATAAGAGACTGCAGGAATCTCAGCGGGAAACCTCCGGACAGCTGGGATCATTCCAGATCGTAGAGGGCGAGTTTGCGGTGCAGGGTGCGGCGGCTGATGCCGAGTTTTTCCGCCGCTTTGGTGCGGTTGCCCCCGCATTCCTCCAACGCCCTGGAAATCAGCAGTTTTTCATTGCGTTCCAGATCGCAGGATGAGGCCCCGAGGATCGCCTTGGAGATCCCGGGCGTGATCTTTTCCCGGATGTTGACCGGAACATTGTCCAGATCGATCAGACTGCCGCGCGTCAGCACCACCATGCGCTCGACGCAGTTCTTGAGTTCGCGGATGTTGCCGGGCCACGGATAGGAACACAGCGCCGACATCGCGCTTTCCGAAATGGAAAGCCCGGCCCGGCCGTTTTCTTTGGCAAAATAGGCCAGATAATGATTGACCAGCGGGGGAATATCCTCGACCCGTTCGCGCAGCGGCGGCAGATGCACGGTCACCACATCCAGCCGGTAGAACAGATCTTCGCGGAATTTGCCTTCGGCGACCATGGCGGCGAGGTCGCGGTTGGTGGCGGTGACCACCCGGGTATCGACTTCGATCGTCTCCACCCCGCCGATCCGTTCGAACTGCCGTGTTTCCAGCACCCGAAGCAGCTTCACCTGAGTGGACAGCGGGATCTCGCCGATCTCGTCCAGAAACAACGTGCCGCCGTCCGCCAGTTCGAAACGGCCTTTCCGCTGTTCGGTGGCGCCGGTAAAGGCGCCTTTTTCATGTCCGAACAGTTCGCTTTCGAGCAGGGTTTCGGGGAGGGCGGCGCAATGGACCGCCACAAACCGTCCGGTCCGGCCGCTGAGCTGATGCACCGCCTGGGCAATCAGTTCCTTGCCGGTGCCGCTTTCGCCGGTGATGCTGACCGTGGCGCGGGTCGGCGCCACCTGACGCACATTCTCGATGATCTGCTGCAATGCGGCGGAATTGCCGATTATGTTTTCCACCCCGAATTTGGAATCCAGCCGTTTTTTCAGCTCGGAATTTTCCGCTTTGATCCGGCCCGATTCCAGCGCCCGGCTGATCAGGATTTCCAGCTGGTCCAGATTGACCGGCTTGGTGACGAAATCGAACGCGCCGCGTTTCATGGCGTCCACCGCGGCCTCGATCGAACCGTAGGCGGTGAAAAGGATCACCGGCGGCGCCGGATTTTTCTTCAGCGCGCAGTCCAGAATGGTCAGGCCGTCCGCACCCGGCATCCGGATGTCCGACAGCACCAGATCGTAATTGTTCCGCGCCAGCAGGTTCATGCCGATCTGTCCGTCCTCGGCCACCGTGACATCGTAGTTCGGCCTCAGAAAACGCGCCAGCGCTTCACGGGTCCCGCGTTCGTCGTCGGCGATCAGGATGGAGGGACGTCCCTCTTTTTTATGCAGTAAAGTCATCTCAGTTGTTCTCCCTGTTGGTTTCAGCGTTGTCGTCGTCGGAATCGGGCGGCGGAGGCAGCACGCGGATGCGCGAGCCCATCACGGGGAATGCCAGCCGGAACCGCGTCCCCTCCCCGACCTGACTTTCGAACGAAAGCCGTCCGCCGTGGTCGCGCACGATGCGTTCCACCACCATGAGTCCCAGACCGTTGCCGTTGGCTTTGGTGGTGAAGAACGGCGTGAACAGCCGCTGCGCATCCTCCTGCCGGATTCCCGATCCCTGGTCCATCACATCCACATAGACCGAATGTTCGTCCGAGGAGCAGGAGATCGACAGCGTTCCCCCCTGCGGCATCGCCTGGACCGCGTTCTTGATGAGGTTGTAGAAAGCCTGTTTCAGCAGATCGACGTCGCCGCGGATCTTCGGCAGATTGTCGCTCCACAGACAATTCACGGTAACGTTTTTGCCCTCGATCTCGTGGCGCATGAAATTCAGCGACTCGAGCACCGCGCGCTTGATGTCCATCGGATGCAGCTGCGGCTTGGTCGGACGCAGCGCATGCAGGAACTGATGGATGATATTGTCCAGACGCTCCACCTCGCTTTTCGCTTCCGCGACCATCTCTTTGCCGTCGTTCAGATCGAACTCGCCGCGGTCGAGACTTTTCTGCAGCAGCTGCAGATTGAGATACAGACTGTTCAGCGGATTGCCGATCTCGTGCGCGACTTCCGCCGCCAGCGTGGTGATGAGCTGCGCCCGTTCGTTTTCCGCTTCCGAACTCAGCCGGTCATAGGTGGTGGTGATGTCGTTGAAGATCAGCGTGGCGAAGGAATGATCCTCTTCCGCTTTCCGCGGGACCGCGTAAAAATTCAGCACCCGCCGTTTCGGATATAAGATTTCGATTTCATGATAAGTGGTCCGCGCACTGATCCCGTCCGGACCGAAAAAATGGTTCCAGTCCAGCTCCCGGATCAAAGTCGGGATCCGGATCCGCGAATAATCGTCCGGAATCCCGAACATCTCTTTCGCCACCGCGTTGTGATAGACCAGGTGATACGTATCGTCAATGATGATGATCCCTTCCCGGATCGAATTGAACACCGATTCCATGAATCCGTGTTCCCGCGCCAGCAGATGCACATACGAATTGATCGACCCCGAATCCAATGAATCCAGTTTCGACACCAGCTTGGTAAAAACTTCATTTCTGGGCATAAATGTCACACCTTCACTTTCCCGGACCATCTGAAACATTTTGTCTCACTATACCACAAAAACCGGAAAAGTCAAGGAGCCATGCGTTTTTTCCGTGCAGAAGGATCGGAGCGTCCTGGAAAGCCTCGAACGACGGACTCCCGATTCAAGGGCAGGAGGCCTCAGTCGAGATCGATGCTTTCACCCCAGGCGAGAAATGCGGCCCGTCCAAGCCGGTGCCATTTGCGGAAGACCTGAAGCAATTCTGCATAACACTGGGTCGCCGGACCGGTCTTTCCGAATGCCCGATGACTGAATTCCCATTCGTGGATGGGTATGAAACGGCAGCCGAATTCAGTACCGAGCGCAGCGATCGGATCCCTGCCGCTGGAAGAGTATGGACTCGCGAAGACATAGTCCACCGGCTGCTTCCATTTCTTCAAATGCTCCATACACGCCTCGAATCCTTCCTCGTGGTAGATGTCGCCGCGGACCATGACCGTGCGGCCGTTCGCCAGTGTAAAAAGATACATGGCGCAATCCAGTCCGCCGGAAGCATTTCCCTGCCAGTTGAGGAACGTCCGGCAATGCGCGGAACGGAATCCCTCCGCCGGCACGGTCCCGGAAATCAGCCACCGCCGGGCCGATTCCGCCGGCATGACGACCAGTTTTCCGCGGCGGACCAGCGCATCGCACAGCGGTGCCGAAATATGGTCTTCATGGGAATGGGTGCAGTAATATTCGTCGATCAATTCCGCCAGCCTGCGGATCTGTCCGGACCGCAAAGTGATCCGGGTCCGGCCCCGGGCCGGCGTGCAGCCGCCGTTGACGTCCACCGCCAGAGTGAGGCGGGCAGACTTGATGATGAAGCCGGAACTGTAGAGTTTCCAGAAGCGGGGTTTTTTGCCCTTGTAGGCGGAAATCTCGTCCAGTGCGGCATCCACCCGGTCCCGGTAGAAACGGCCCAGGACCGGAGAGATTTCGGAATCGGCTTCCCCGAAAAGTTCATCCAGACGGAGAAGTGCGGCCTCGCGTCCGGGAGAAACCTGGAACGACGGCGGGTTGTCACAGAGCTTCGCCGCCGCGGCTTTCAAATCGGCATATTTCATATTGGATGTCTCCTCATTTCCGCTTCGCTTTGCGCCAGGCGTTTTCCCGGATCGGCTTCAGCCACGCCAGGTTATCGTAATAATACAGCTGCCCGAGATTGATCAGACAGGTCGCTTCGATGGATTTGCGGAATTCCTGCAATTTGGCGTATTCCTCATAAAACTTTTTCAGCGGCTCACCCTGAGCGGCTTTCCGGTATTCCTTCTCCACGGCCATGGCCAATTCGAGCTGGGTCATCCCGTGGCGGAGCATCAGGACCCGGCGGGCGGAAACCTCATCCAGACCCGGCGTTCTGGCGGCATCGTCCAGCAGCCGGAAACAATTTGCCATCACTTCCGGGGTGAAAAGCGAATCACCGACCCGGATCATATAGCGCGCCAGTTGAACGCCGCCTTCGATCCCCGCCTGTTCGAGGGTGGAATCGCGGATCCCTTTTTTCATGGTCAGATCGGTCACATAGTCGAAATATTTCCTGACCGGCTCTTTCGCCGCGCCGAAAAACGAATAGAATTCCTCTTTCATCTCGTCCAGCGGCTTGTCCGGATGATGATTGAGCGAGGCGATCACGTAATTGACCAGTCCCTGGACCATGTACTGACCGGTGAGTCTGTCCATGTCGCTGGCGCACATGTTATGCCGGACCGCATAGGTGAACATGTCGTAGAATTCCGCATGATACTGCACGGGATAATAATGTCCGCTCAGAGTGAAATTGGGACGGAACATCAGCTGCGCGCCGGTTTTTCCCCAGCCGCTCCAGATCCGTTTGTATTCGTCGATCTTTTCCCGGGTCAGCGGATACATGACCGGCGGGCAGAAGCGGAGGATCATCCGGCTGTTCAGTTTGATCTTGTCCGTCGGCGGTCCGCTGTAATTGGCATAGATCAGCCCGATGATCTGGTGTTTCGGATCGATCTTGTCCGCTTCTTTCTGCGCGTCCAGGTAAAACTGACAGTAGCGGTCGGAAAGACTGCCCAGAGCGGACGTCCACCGGGGTGACTGTTCATCGAAAAGCTTTTTGGCGGCCCGGCGTCTTTCCTCCGCGGAACGGGGCGAATGATCCGCAGCCAGACACGCATCGCAGCAGCATTCCCCCGGAGTGTCGTTTTCATTGAGGTTGAGGATCCGCGAAGGATCCCGCGCCCAGTTCTGCACCACCAGTTTCACCAGGTCCGGATTGGATACGCACATACTCACATACTGCGGTCTTCCCCGGCTGCGGAACGGATTCGACCGGCGGGTCCCGTCCGGCAGCAGACTGAAATATTCCGGATGTTCCTTGTGGTATTTCTGGAAATAATTCCGGAAGGCATGTCCGCCCATGATCCGCGTATCGCAGCTGAAACGGTGCCGGAACAGCCAGAGATTTTCCGTCTGATGATACCGTTCCAGCGCTTTGGCCGACGACCAGCCCTGGCTCCGGTGGATCGGATTGTTCCGCCATTCGCTGGAGCGGAGCAGCGGCTTGAAGGTGAAAGTCGTCTCCGGCAGGTTCAGATTGCGGCACTTGGGAATGATCTCGCCGTCTTTCCCCGGCCAGATCCAGCGCACGCCCAGGTATCTTTCCAGCAGTTCGTAAACGGCAAATGCGGTGCCGTTGGAATTGGTCTGGGAGAAAACCGCCCGGTTTCCGTCGTTCCCGGCGATTTGGATCCGGTCGGAACTGATTTTGACGATCCCTTCGTTCCAGCCCGCTTTTTCCGCTTTCAGATCGGCATTTGCCCGGCAGCCGCCCAGGTAGATATAACGTCCGTCCGGCTTGACTTCGTTTTCCCGGATGACGGGCAAGGTCTTGCCGGTCGCGCGTTTCAGGTGATACGCCAGTTCTTTCGCCGCGTGCGCGACCACGGGAACCGGTTTTTCCGGCGTGACGATACCGTTGAACATCAGCTGTCCGCTGCGGACCAGTTCCGTCGCCTGAAGGGCGGCGGACAACGACAGCAGGCACAATATTTGCAGAATTTTCTTCATTTCAGAGTGGATCCTTTTCCTTGATCGGCAATTCTCACATAACCGGATATGACGCCTGCGGATAGAATACCGGATTGTATTTATCGCAATCTTTCAAGGCCGAATTGATCCACTCCGTATACGGAATGGTCATCGGCCCGGAGGACCCGTCGGCATGCAGATAGTTGGAATTCCGTTTGTGCATGTCGATTTTCATCGCCCGGGAAGTTTCACCCGCCTCGGACATCCAGTTGAAAATGTCTTTGGCTCTCTGGGTCTCTCCGTTGGTGACATAGCGGCTGGGATATTTGATATGATGGAGTCTCACTTGCGTAACCCAGTAGGTGCTGCCGGCTTTCCGGTATCCGTTGTGCAGGTTGTAGAGATAAGTGCAGGTGTATTTGACATTCGCCAAATCCTGGATCCGGGTGCGGAAGAATTCGTCTTCGGGACAGTCGTAAACCGGTGGACGGACGGTAGTCATGGCGAGGTTGAGGTACGGGGCAACTTCCTGAGCCCAGCCGATTTCCGTTTGGTTGTGGTGGACCGGCAGGTAATCGCCGTGATCCGACGCATACATGATGATCCCGGTTCCGATCTGTTTCAGATTGCCGAGACATTTGGTCGCTTTGGCGCGGCTGCGGGCGGAGTTCAAAGCCGGCAGCAGCATCGACGCCAGGATCGCAATGATCGCTATGACTACAAGGAGTTCGATCAGCGTGAACCGACCGGGCATTTCACGCCTCGGGTTTGAGGGGTGACCTGTTGAATTCGTTTTCCATTTCAGCATGATTCCTGTCCTTTCTATTATTTGTTCATGGTTGACTCAAGGAACGTAAAAATATCCGAAAGATGATAGACCTCCCTACCAATTGAATCTGGCTTTGTTTTATGAATCTGCAATTTCTCACGGTCGGTTCTCCCGGTAGATCCCGAAAGCGCCCGCAGGGATATAAACTTTCCCCCGGTGAAAGACTGTTCTGCCCGTAACGGTGAAGGGCAGTTTGTAACAGCGTTCCGGAATCGGCCTGATCGACGTTTTATCGAAAGAATAGAGCGTCACGTTTCCCGTCGCCCGGTCACTCAGTGCGATGATATTTTCTTCCGAGGACGGAATGCCGCCCTTGTGTTTCAAGGGCAGAAAAGTGTATTTTTCGGGATTTTCCGGATCCAGCAGCAGGACCTTGTTCCGGCAGAAGAGCAGGAATTTTCCCCCGCACGCAGTTACGCCGCATCGGCTGTTGCTGACGCGGTTCAGGTTTTTCAGGGAACTGAACACCGGTTCCGGATTCCGGTCGGCCTTGTACCAAATCGGAAATGCCGCATGCCAGTTGACCGGGAACAATCCGTTGATCTCCCGTTCCGGGAGCATATCATCGTAGAGGATGCCGCGCCCGGAACGCGTGCAAATCAGCCGGGGAGCCGAGGGATCGGAGACATCCCAGAATTGCAGGGTCGTGGTCCGTCCGCCGGAAACCAGCAGCCTGCCGTTATCATACAGATGGAAATGGAAAAACGGCATTCCCCGCACGGAGGGGGTGCTGCTCAGCAGCCGGCGGTTTTTCCGGTCGATAATATCGAAACGGTCATCCCGCGCCAGGAAAAGCAGGGTATCATGGATCTTGCAGTCGAAACAGCTTTGCTCATAGATTGTTCCCGGCGTCAGCGATCCGTCGGCTTCGATCCGGTACTCGCGCAGTCCGTTTTCTCCGCAGGAAGCGTAAAAACGGTCGCCGTCGGTCGTCAGGTTCCAGACGAAACCGGGGACGGAGGCTGCCGTGAGCCCCGGAACAGCCGGAGGCTTCATCGGCGGAACCGTCTTCATCTCCGCCGGCGGCGGAAGCGTTTGCACCGCCTCCGCACAGGGAGCCAGATAAAGCCCGGTTTTGAGCCCGGAAATATAAAGCACGCCGTTCCCCGTGGTGATCCGGGACACGGCATCCTGCGGCAAAAGCAGATGACCCTCGATCTTCGGAGATTTCACCTCGGAAATATCGATCCGGTAAACGCCGTTGTAGGAATCGGCGACAAACGCAGTTTTATCCGTAACCAGGACCTGCCACCAATCCGGCACCGACTCCTTATTCAGCGGGAAAGCGATCTTGCCGATCTGAACGGGTTTCTTGAGCTTGGAAATGTCGAAAATTTCCAGACCGTGACCGTTGGTTTTGCTCCGGCGGAGTTTTCCGCCCGAAGCGGCAAAAAGATAATCGCCGCGAACCGCCACGCCGTCCCCGCGTCCGGACAGAGTGCAGCTGCCGATGATCCGGGGAGAGGCCGGATCGGAAACATCCCCGATTACCGCCATGCCGGGGCCCCAGTCGCCGACGGCAATTCAGCCTTTGCCGAAAAAAACCGCCGATTGCGCTTCGCCGGTTTTCAGTCTTCCCATGGAACGGGGATGCCGGGGATCGGTCACATCGAACATTTCCACGCCGTAGCCCCGCTGAGCCACGCCGAGGACATTGCCGGAAACGGTCAGACCAGTGGCAAGTTCCACCGGATAGAAATGGCAAAGCTCTTTCGGGGCCCGCGGATCCGTCACATCGAATACCTGGACCCCGCGGATACGGCAGCTCAAATAGAGAATATTGCCGGCAAGCGCAAACTGACGGTTCCCCAGCGCCGGAACGGAGGACAGACACTCCGGTTTCAACGGGGAGGAAACATCGTAGATGCAAAGTTTATCATTCAACGCGGCATAGAGATAATTCCCGCGGCAAAGCAAAGCGCCGCCTTTGCCTTCCGCGAATTTCTGCGGGATGAACTCCGCTCCGGCCAGCAGACATGAAACCGTGAAAAACACAAAATAAACCAGGTTCTTCAGCATGATCCGTTTTCCGTGACCGGTTTTCATTTTCTTCCCCCTTCTTTTTTCTCCGGGAAGGTATCGCGGAAAACCACTTGCGGAAACCACGGGGTGCGTTCAGGCAGACGGCGGCCGGACTCCAGCGAATCCAGCAGCATCTCCACCAGCCTGCATCCGCCCAGTCTCCAGTTCGGATCGATCGTGGTAAGACCAGATTCGATGAAATGGCTCAGAGTCGATTCCAGATTGTCGAACCCGACGATATAGATATCTCTGCCCGGCATGACGCCGTGCGCTTTCAGAATATCGCAGATTCCCAGCGCAACCAGATCGGAACTGCACCAGAGCAGTTTATATTTCAGCAGACGATCCAGCGTTTTTTCGGCAAATGCGCGGGCGCTGTCCCGGTGAAAAAGGAAGTTTTCCTCCTTTTCGGAAATCAGGAACTGGTCGATCATCACTCCCCGCGGCGCCGCCGCCTGTAAATCCCGCCATTTGCCGGAGATCAATCCGCGGCCGATGAACGCCGTCCGGTTCCAGTCTTCCTCCGGCAGATTCCGCCAGAGCTTCCGGTAGCAGGGACGGATGTCACGGCAGAACACCGGCAGTTCCCCGGCGGTCATGCTGTACGGATTATAAATGACGGCAGGGATATTTTTCTGAACCAGCAGCTGACAAAGCTCTTTATTCCGGGAAAAGCTGCTGCTGATAATGTAGCCGTCCGCAACGGAACTTTTGATCTGGTCGATGCAGGAATGATTCATTTCCGGCACGTTGAGCAGCACCGCCGTGTAATTGCGCCTCATCGCGGTTTCGGAGATCCCGTTGAACAAGGCGGCGGAAAAAAGAGTGAAGTTTCTCACGGTCGTTTCTGCGGCGATCACGCCGATCTTGAACGTCCGTCCCGTTGAAAAGGAACGTCCGATCAGGGTCGGATGATAATCGTGTTCCCGGCAGAAATCGAAGATCCGCTTCCGCGTCGCCGGTTTGACCAGGTCCGCAAAACGCGGATCAAAGGCTCGGGAGACCGTCGCCTTGGACAACCCAAGTTCTTTTGAAATCGTTGCCAGTGAAGACATTGTAAAACCTCAATCCTGAAAATGAAACAAGTTACATTTTACCGCAAAAAAATAAAGGAAAAACCTTTATGATATAAAAAATATCACGTTTTCACGAATTGTCAAGCGGGAGTTGCAAAAATTTATTTAACAAAACGCCGGGGATGACGGATCAGAGCGCGCAGTCCAGCAGTTTGGTCCGGATGATGTTATAGGCATATTCATAATCTTTCAGACCGGGAATATACCCTTTCGGATAACCGAATTCGAAATTGCAGGGACCGCAATAATCCGTTTCGTAAATCTTTTTGATCACCGCTTTCAGGTCGATGATCCCCTCGCCCGGCACCAGATGCTCTTCCCGGTGGCCGTGGTTGTCCGAAACATGGATATGACGGATCAGTCCGTCGCAGGCCGAGACCGCGTAAAGCACATCTTCGTGGAGATTGGCATGATTGACGTCGAAGGTCATGAACATGCGGTCCTTGCCGAAGGAACGGACAAAATCGGCGATCTCGGCGATGTAGGGATACCGTTCGTTGACTTCGGGCTTGTACGGCGCATTTTCCATGCAGAAAATAAAACCGGTGCGTTCGGTTTTTTCCAGCAGCCGGGCCACCGTATCGAAGAAATATTTGCCTATTTCCCGGTCGTTGAAACGGTCCCAGTAATGTTCCACAATG
>JAZUCR010000512.1:0-4875 GCA_045639225.1 Victivallales bacterium | reverse complement strand
CATAGGTCCTATAGGACTCATAAGACTTATAGGTCGGACGCGCACCACAAGCGGCGGCACAAGATCTCCGGTTTTTCGCGAACGATCCTGAGGATACGGAGAGCGCGGCATCCCGGAAATCTCGCGCCAAGTCATGTAATGCGCGAAGCATAGTATTCTTAGTATTCTTAGTATTCCCAGTCCTCATAGTAATTTCGCGGTCCCAGGGTTCTCGCGTCTCCGGCTGGCCGCCGCGAACAATACGCCGAATAGGCCGGATCCTCCTTCGCCTAAGGCTCCGGAGGACAAGTAGGCCGAATCGGACATCGGCCGCCCCCAAAAAAAACGCACTTTGAGAAAAAAAGACTTGACAAATCCAAAAAACATGCTAAACTATTGACAGATTGGTGAAACGATACACCACTATTCAAAGTTAAATCTGCAGGAAGGGGAAAGCGGAAATGGTGACACTGAGCGATGTAGCCTCGGAAGTGGGATGCGCGAATTCACTGGTTTCCGATGTACTGAACAACCGGGGCAGAAAATCCCGGGTTTCGGCTGAAAAACGCCAGAAGATCCTGGACACTGCGAAACGGCTGGGATACCGTCCGAACGAGATCGCCAGGGCGGTCCGGACCGGACGCTCCAATAATATCGGATTCGTCACCAAAAGCCTGCAGCGAGGCTATGCACATATCCTGCTGGAAGGAATATTAGACAGTCTGGTCAGCCAGAATTATTCGCTGAAAATCATCAATACCACGCCGGAATCGGATGCCAACGACATTGCGGACCAATGCATCCGGTATCAGCTGCAGGGGGTGATTTCCTACGATTTCGATCCGCTCCATTCCATGCTGGAATTCAAGGAGCTGCTGAAAAGTCACGGGATCCCGCTGATCATGGCAGGCGGAGATTCGCCGATGAAAGACCTGATCTGCATCAAATCCGATTTGATCCAGGGCGGACACATTGCCTGTGAACATCTTTACGAACAGGGATACCGCCGGTTTGCCACGATTTTCGCTTATGCGGATGAACCCCATTTTAAGCAGCTGTTCACCGGATTCAGTGATGCTGCCAGGGAAAAAGGGATCGAACTGAATCCGCGTCTTCAGTTCACTGCCGCAGACGGTGCGGCGAAAGCCGATTTCAAACTGCTGAAGGAACTTCATGCGGATGCGGTTTTCTGCAATTCCGATTTTCATGCGCTGAATTTTCTGACCCAATGTCTGAAACGCGGCATCCGCGTGCCGGAAGACATCGCTATTCTCGGACGCGGCAATTTGAGTTTCGACGCCAACTGCGAACCGTCGCTCAGCTCGATCGACGAGGATCTTTACGGCATGGGCAACCGGGCCGGGAACCTGCTCGCCAGACTTATTGCCGATCCGGAAATGGAACCGTTTTCCGAATATTTTCCGCATCAGCTGATCGTTCGGGATTCCACGGCAAATCATTCCAGACGAACCATGAATTCAAATACCAACCAATCAAAAAGAAAGGCTTTCAACCATGAAGAGTCACAGCAGTAAAAATTTGTCCGGGAATTCAAGAAATTTCACGCTCATAGAGCTCCTCGTCGTCATTGCCATCATTGCGATTCTGGCGGGAATGCTGCTGCCGGCCTTGAACCAGGCCCGGGAAAGGGCACGGAGCATCGCCTGCTGCGGCAATGAAAAACAGATCATGCAAGCCTATCAGGCCTATGTCATGTCCAGCAAGGATATCGCGCCGCTGTCGGTCCGGGTGGGACCGGGCGGAACCACGAACAATCTGCGGGGATTGACCGGAGAAGAGAGTGAGTCCTGGGACTATGCCTTCTGGTTCCAGTGCATCAACGGGGAACTGGGGTTGAAAAAGCTGAAAGGGGTCCATCCAAAACACACTTTGAACGACAATTATTATCAGACGCTGGATAAATCCGGCTGCAAGGTCCTGCTGTGTCCCTCGCTGCAGCAGCTGCCCAACTACATCGGACAGATTTCCTACGGAATGATGTATTACAATGTCGGCGGCAAGATTTATGACTCCAGTATTGCCAGAAAACCGTTCACCAAGCTGACCGAACTCAAGAAACCCGGAGTGAAAGTGATCTTTGCGGATTCCCTGAACGTTTACCGTATTGCCCAGACTGTAGACAGCGGCTCATGGGACTGGAAACGGCATTCCCTGTGGACCAATATGGCCTTTGCGGACGGCCATATCGAAACCATGACCTACGGCGCATTTAAAATGGAATATGCGAAAAAAAGCTGGTGGACCGGCACGACCTGGTATTACAACAGTGAAATGTTCGGATTCAACAACTGAAAGGACTGAAAATGAACAATCTGATAACCATCGGAATGGCGGCGCTCCTGCTGCCGATCACAGCAGCGGAACTGGTTCTGCACGGACGTCTGGCGCAAAGTCAGGCGGAGGGAACGGCTCCGATCGCCGGATGCGCCGCCACCATCTGCGAGATCCCCGGGACCGGGGACTGTCTGATGCTTTCAGGCAGTGATTTGTGGAAGATCACAGCCGGAAAGGCGGAAAAGATCAGTTCCGGACACCGGAAAAACGGAACCTTCCGTCAGGACGGCAAAAATATCTATCTGGTCGCCAACCATAACGAAGTCTATCCGCTGGTCCGGAAGAATGGGAAATGGACCTTTCAGAAGCTTATCTACCTCAAAGTGCCGAACCAGATCTCCCAGGCATTCACGGTGGCGGACGCATCGGCCGATGCGGACGGCAAAGCCAAATTTTTCACGCTGGTCCGGAAAACCCGCCAGGTCCACGGATTCGATGTCAAAGGGAAATATCTGGGAGTCGTCATGACCCTGCCGGATCTTTCCGCCGTCAATAAGAAATACTGTTCGTTCTGGAATATCATCAAGGTGCCGGGAAGCGGCGATCTGATCGCCTGCAGCTATTATCCGGACCGCGCCGCCTACCGGTTCAAAGCGGACGGAACGGAAATCACGGCCAACGGCTGGCCGATCCGGAATAAAGGGATCTGGGCCGGGACCGGCTGCATCGCCGGCGGAAAAGTCTGGGGCCTGGGATCCGGCGCCTGGCTGTTCCCCGATGATGTTTCCGACCGGAAAGACATGATCCAGATCGATCCTTCGCGTCCGGCAAATTCCATGGCGGCCGCAGGGAATGGATTCTGGTATGTCGGCAGCGGGACCGGGGTGCGTCTTTATGAATCCGGGAATTTGACCCGTCCGGTGAAACGGTTCGGCGGGACCGGTCAGATCAATGCGCTGGCGCTGAATGACGGATCGATTTGCGCCGGAATGAAAAACGGACCTCTTTACGGGCTCAATCTGGACGATCCGGCGGACGGTCCGCTGCAAAGTTCTGAAAACGAAAGCTGGCGGGTGGGACTCAACTGGTCTTCGTCCTGCGATCTGATGACGGCATCCGGAAACGGATTTGCCATCTGGGACGGCAAGAAGAGCACCGTGTGGCAGTTTGTCCCGTCCAAAACCGGCAAAGGCCGCTGGACGAAACGGAAGGAAACTTTCCGGAACCTGACCGCATTCTGTGCGGCGGGCGACACCATTGAAGGAGCGGAAAACGGTCAGTACAAAACCCTGTCGGGCGTGATTGCCATGAGCGCCGGCAACGACCAGATCTTTGCCGCGAATACCGACACGGTCACCGCCTTTTCGCGTCAAGGCGAGCCAAGCTGGACGCAGAAGCTGCCGAAGATCGTATCCATTGCCGCAGCCGGAAAATTTCTGGCGGTCTCGACCGGCACGGAACTGGTCCTGCTGAACGGTGCGGACGGAAAGATCCTCGCCCGGACGCCATCCGAAGTCACCCTGCTGACCGCCGAAGGCAAATGGGTCGTTGGGTATGTCCCCGCCGGAGCGGTCCTGCTGCGCTACAAAATCAAATGATCCCGGACAATCATCAAATATCGAGGTAACGGCATGATGAAAACGAGTGTTTTTGCAATTCTTCTGGTTCTGGCTTTGTCCTCTTCGGCGAAACCGGTGCTGACGGGCGATACCAGCCGTCCGGTAAACAGTGTGTTTCCCATCGGAGAGCAGGTGAAATTGACCTTTCAGGTCAGCGGACTGAAACCCGGTGAAAAAACCGTTCTGAAACTGAATATTGTCGATGAACTGGAAAAAAGCCGGCAGAAAAAAGATATCCCGGTCGAGGCGAATGAGAAAGGCGAATGGAGCGGCACCGTCGACGGACCGTGCGGGAGGCTCGGTTTTTACCGGGTCCGGGCGAAACTGAAGGACGGAACCCCGCTGGCGAAACTGATGTCCCGCGATGCCGGATTCCTGACCTATGCGGTCGTTCCGGGTGAAAAGAAATACAAACTGTATCCAATGGATCAGACTTTCTTCGGATATATGGGTCCCTCGCTCGGCGCGTGGGAAAAGGAAATCGGACTGCGCTGGTGCGAAAATATCGGCATCCCGTGGCCTTACCGGAAAGGCAGCGGGGATAAAGCGAAACTGGAACGCGGCGGCCATCCGGCTGAATATCTGAAAGACCCCGAAGCCTGGAAACTGGACCACTCCCCGGATTACAACGACTGGAAGCATTATCATGTCAATACCGGCCACAACCACTGCCGCATACACAAGTGGATGACCGACCAGTATTTCGAACATATTCCGGGAATGAAGCTGGCCGGAAAATCCCTGATCCGTTTCACGCCGGAAGGCGCCCGGCTGATCGCGGATTATTTCGCCAAATATGCTGAAAATTATGAAAAGTATCTGAAGCAGCCATTCGGCATGATCCAATATACGTGGGAACCGCATTATCCGTGGGGATTCGGGGGAACCGCGCAGGACCTGGTGGATATCCACAAGGTGATTTACGAGGGCATCCACCGGAATTCGTCCCGGATCAAGCTCGTCGGTCCCTGCGCCGCCGGTT
>JAZUCR010000511.1:0-1626 GCA_045639225.1 Victivallales bacterium | reverse complement strand
TGACCAGCATCGACTGCCGCTGCGTATTGCTGTAGACGTCCTTTTTCAATTCCGCTTCATAAAGGTCCCGGGCCCGGTCGGGCTGCTTCATTGCCTGAAGAGCGGTCGCACACGCAACAACCGCCTGAAAACGCGGTTTTGCCTCGCCGGCAGCCTGAAGTGCCTGGGCAAATTTCTCCGCCGCCAGCTGATGGTTTTTCGCATTCCGCGCCGCGGCGCCTTCCCGCATCAGGACTGCATAATCTCCCGCCGCGATATTCCAGGACCAGATCGCGGCGGCCAGAAATAAGATAGTTTTCATCAGGTTTTTCATATCATTCCGGCTTTCCGGCAGGTTTGACCGTGATGATGCCTAAAGTTCCCTGGAATGCGGGATCGAAAACATGCAGGTAAAGAGTCGGTGTGATCATGCCTTCTGCACTGTAGTGGACGTGCCCGCTGAAGACCGCTTTGACCGGACCATTTTCCGCCTTGACCAGTTTCATGAATTCCGCAGTCGTCGGCTGCGTGGGCTTCATCTTGCCGCCCCAGCTATGCCCCTTGGAAAGCTGCGGGTGGTCTTTCGGGCTGATCGGCACATGAAGGATCAGAATGATCGATTTTTTCTCTTTCTGCGCTTTCTGATACAATTCCTTGAAACGTTTTACCACATTTTTGGAGAAATGCCGCACCGAATAACGGATGCCCAGAACCACCAGTTCGTCGAATTCCAGACAAAGAACGGCGGGATCCCCGTCGATCTCTTTGGCGATCGCGAGCTGTCTGGCGGAATCGCGGCTGATCAGGTGCCAGGGAGAGAGGTCATGATCTTCTTTCAGGTAAATGAACGGTAGGGTCAGCTGGCTGAATCCCGATTTCAAAAGAGTAAGATTTGCCACGCTGCCGGTATCACAGATATCGCCGCCGAAAAATACCGCATCGGCATTGGAGCCGTTCAAAACGGCCGGCAGTTTTTTCCATACCGCGGCCGGCGGCAGATTCGACTGCGGATTGTTGAAGCGTTTATCCCGGCGGTGGATCATTGCGGGTTTCCAGTTGTCCTCGATTTCGGAGACATCCTCCGCCATCACATGCAGATCCGAGAGCCAGATGAACTTGTATTCTTTTTTCAATCCCGGGATTTTGACTTCCACCGGTTCATATTTGAGTTCGAGCTCCTGCTTGACTTCCGGCTTGATCTGAAGCCATGACGGTACCTCCGGTGATTCACCCGTAAGATTTCCGCCGCAGAGCCAGATCAGACACGCGGCTGCGAACAGTTTCAATTGACCGGACAGGATTCCGTATTTCATTTTGTTTCTCCATGATTTTATGCGATATTGTAAAGCTTTTTTACTATAAAACCGGAAATTTGCATTTTCAATATTCATTGTCCCGAAAAATGAAAAATATTACCGATTCCCCCCGCTTTTCTCCCAATTCCCCGAAAATGATGCAAAAATTCCACAGAAATCCCATAAAAATATGAAAATGCCCCTGCTGAAGGCAATTCTCTGCGTGGAGGAATATGGTTTTAAAAAAGCGTTTTTGTCAGATTTCGCTTTTGAGGTTCAAATGTTGCCAAAGTCAAATTGCATTTGAATCGCGGATAGTTTGATAGGAGGCGATGTTCCTCTTTCTTCCGTC
>JAZUCR010000510.1:0-15770 GCA_045639225.1 Victivallales bacterium | reverse complement strand
ATGATCGATATTGTGTTTTTTCAAATTACCGTTCTCCGGACCTCCGAAATCCGGAAAAACCGCTGATTTCCGCCGAATCGTATTTGTATTGCGGCAGGAAAACGATATATTATAACGTATCGGAAGCAGTTTGGAAATATTCCGATCTTGCTAAATATAGTCGGATATTGCGGTTTGGCGGACAAAATGGACTTGATCGAAAAACTGAAACGGGTCATGGAGCAGAAATTTGCTTTCTGTCTTTCCCAGCCGGCGGGCGGGAAAGCGGAAAACCCCGGCGGGCGGCTGCATAAACATCCTTACCGGGAAATCGTGCTGGCCCTGGAAGGTGAAAACGATTTTTATCTGCAGGACCGGAACTGGCATCTGAGCCCGGGCACGGCGGTGCTGATCGATTCCTGGGAACCGCACAGTTTCGGCTATCTGGAACAGGATCACGATCTGCTGCATCTGTGGATCTATTTTTCCGGCAGCCGGATCCGGACCGGTTTCTGCCAGGTAGGGATGCATGGGCATTACAATGTGCAGCACACCGGCTGGGCGCTGCTGCCGCCTTATTTCTATCCGCTGATCAATTCCCGCTGGAATGAGCTCAAAAAACAGGAAGTCCGGACGCCGGAACTGGCGGAACAATATCTGCTTTCGCCGCTGCATTGTCTGCTGGAAGATCTGCTGCTCCTGAACCGCCGGAAAGATCCCGCCGGAACGGAACGGTCCGAACTGATTTTTGCGGTGAAACTCTACATCGAGTCCCAGAATGCGCGGGATTGTTCGCTGGAAAATCTGGAAAAGAAATTCGGCTACAGCCGGTATTATATCGCGCACAAATTCCGGGAAAACCAGGGGATGCCGCTGGGCGCCTACATCAATACCGTGCGGCTGGCGTTTACCGAGGATGCGCTGATGAAAGGGCTCAAGCAGAAAGAAATCGCCTACGAGCTGGGTTTTTCTTCTTCCTCGGCGTTCTGGAAATGGTTCCGGAACAACCGGAAATGACCCTGCATGCGGACCCGCCGGCGGAAAAACGCAAGATAGGAAAACTTTTGACAAGAATGGAATATTTACAATTGGTTCTTTCAAGCTTATAATACGCATATAACCGCCAAACGGCAATCAACAATAAAGGATTTCAAAAATGGCAAATCTGGCAATTCTCGGAGGATCACGAGTCGTTCCTGAAAATCAACCGCTTTACGTCCGGCCCTGGCCGCCGCGCGATGAAGCGACAGCGGAAAAGCTCAAAGAGCTCTATATGAGCGGCCAATGGTCGTTCAACAGTCCGATGGAGCAGGAATTCGAAAATGAATTTGCCAAATATCACGGCACGAAATACGCGATTTTCATGGCGAACGGGACCACTACGCTGGAATGCTCGCTGGCGGCGCTGGGAGTCGGCCCGGGCGATGAAGTCATCGTGCCGGCCCTGACCTGGATGGCGACCGCGCTGTCCGCGTTTTATGTGGGAGCCAATCCGGTGATCGTGGATATCGACCCGAAGACGCTCTGCATGGATCCGGCCGCGATGGAAGCGGCGATCACGCCCAAGACCAAAGCCATCATCCCCGTGCATGTCTACGGTTCCACTGCCGACCTGGAAAAGATCCTGGCGATCGCCGACAAGCACGGCATCCCGGTGGTCGAAGACTGCGCGCACATGCAGGGCGGTTTCTGGAACGGACGCGGCGTCGGCAGCTGGGGCAAAGTCGGCTCGTTCAGCTTCCAGCAGTCCAAGACCATGGCCTCCGGCGAAGGCGGCATCTGCATCACCAGCGATCCCGAACTGGCGGAAAAAATCTATCTGCTGAAACATATCGGCTACTCCCGCGGCGTCAAGCAGGGACAGGCCAGACGCGCTCCGGAAGGGCTGATCTGCCACAACTACCGCGCCACCGCTTTTCAGGCGCTGATCCTGCTCGAACAGCTCAAAGGTCTGCATGACCTCATCGAAACCTACGGGAAACATGCCCGTCTGCTGACCGAACTGACCAAAGACATCCCCGGACTCCGGATCCAGGAACCCGGCCGGCTTGCCAATCCGCAGGGCTATTATTCGTTCCATTTCATTTTCGACGGCGAAGAGTACAACGGCATCGATGTAAAAACGATCAATGCCGCCTGCACCGCGGAAGGTCTCGGCATCCCGAACGGCACGCACGGCCCGGTCTACCATCATCCGCTGTTCAACCTGAAGCCCGGCCAGTTCCGGTTCGGCACCGGAAACAACTGTCCGGTCTGCGAAAAGATCTTCCCGAGAACGCTCGGCGTGGCGCATCAGGTGCTGACCGATGAAAACACCATGATCAAGCTAGCCGAGATCCTGCACAAAGTCACCTCCAATCTGGATGAACTGCGTCAGTATCAGGCTGCTCAGCCGAAATAACCAGAGAAGGATGATACCTCCGATGAAAGAAGTTCAATTATCACACTTTTACACTTGGAAAGATGTTCCGGATACGCTGGTTCCGCAGGTCATGCAGGAATTTGCCGACAACGGCGCGCAGAATCTGGTCCTGGTCGAACGCTGGGTGGAACGGATGATCCGGGAACCCGGTTTTTACAGCAAGGTCAGAGGCTGGCTCAACGCCTGCGGCATGAACATTTTCGAATGTCACGGTCTCTGGGGACAGGCTTACGATCTGAACATCACCGATCATCCCCGCCGTAAAGGCATGATAGAAGATCACAAAATGGGGCTGGCATACGCGGCCGAGTTCGGCTGCAAGACCTATACCGTGCATATCGGGCCCTATTACCCGGGCATGGAAAAACCGATTTGCGAAGCCTTGGAACAGCTGATTCCCGAAGCGGAAAAGAACGGAGTCATCTTCGCGATCGAAAACGGTTTCGATCCGGGCAACTCGCCGGATGCCCTGCTCCAGTATCTGAAGAAGTATCCCTCGCAATATTTCGGCTGCTGCCTCGACACCGGTCACGCCAACGTCATGGATACCCGGCCGGACAAGAAGATGGAACTTTATCCCCCCGCCTACCGGAATCTCTGGAACAACGACATGCGGCAGGAACCGGATCCGATCGGCAAGCTTTCCGATTATCTGGTCACCGCGCATCTGCATGACAACAGCGGATATTCCGATGCGCACATGCTCCCCGGAACCGGGACCGCTCCCTGGGACAAATGGATCCCGGCACTGAAAAATTGTCCGCGTCTCGTCAGTCTGCAGAACGAAACCGCCGCCATCATGTACCGGGTCTCGGTCCGGAAACTGTGCGAGACATTCGACAACCTGATGAAACTGCAATAAGATCAGCAATACCAACAGGAGACTCATCATGAAAGATTTGATGTTTTTTGATGCGAACTGCCGGATCGGACGCTATTACAATGGCGGTCCAGGTGCGGAAAATGCCGCCGCGCTGTTCCGGGAAATGGATTATTTCGGAGTGGACAAGGCATTGGTCTGCAATATCAATCTGGACAAAGGACCGCTGGCGACCAACAAGACGCTGGCCGCCATGCTGAAGGAAGATCCGGAAGAACGCCTTACCGGCGTCTGGTGCATCCTGCCGTCCCAGTGCGACGAACTGCCGGAACCCGACGTGTTTTTCCGTCAGATGAAGGAAAACCGGATCGGCGCGATCACGCTTTCCCCGTTCGAACACCGCTACGTTCCCTGCCGTCTGACGCTGGGCAAGATCATGGATGCCGCGGCGGAACGGCGCATTCCCGTGCTGCTGAACGCATTTGCCGGGAAATGGCAGGATCTCTACAAATTCGTTGCCGAATTCCCGCGCAATATTCACATTTTCCAGGAAGCCGTCGGCAAATGGGGCAATGACCGTTATTTCCGGCCGCTGCTGGAAAATTACGAGAACTTCTATTTCGGCACCTCCGGCTACTGGGTTCCGGAAGGCATCCGCGATCTGGCGGAACGCTACGGCGCACAGCGCATCCTGTTCGCCAGCGGATTCCCCGGCTACGATCAGGGTTCCGGAATGCTCCAGCTGAAACATTCCGGTCTGCCGGCCGCCAACGTGGAACTCATCGCCGGCAAAAACCTCGAAAGACTTCTGAAAGGAGCTGAATTATGAGCTGTTCCATCTGGGAAAAACCCGGCAGCATTGCCGAACAATTCTGGAAAAACGGCAAGGCCGATTTTCCGATCTATGATATGCACGGCCACATGGGCGAGCATTACGGGATCTATTTCAAACGCTGCGAAGCTCCGGAAATGGCCGCCCATCTCCGCCGCATCGGCGTCAAACATCTGGTCTTTTCGCACCATCTCGCCCTCTGGGGTGAATTGCGCAATGCCGAAGTTATCGAAATGATCAAACCGTTCGGGGATCTCTTCCGGGTCTATGTGGCGATCAATCCGCATTTCCAGGACAACATCCGGGAAGATCTGGCGCTGTTCGACAAGTGGGCTCCGTTCGCGGTCGGCCTGAAATTCCTGGCCGGTTACCACAAAGTCAAAGTTTCCGACAAGGCTTACGAATATGCGCTCTCCTTTGCCAATGAGCGGCATCTGCCGATCCTGAACCACACCTGGGGCAGCTGCACCTGCGGCAACGGCCCCATCATGCTGGAAGTCGCGCAGAAATATCCGAATGCCACGTTCCTGATGGGACACAGCATTTACGGCGACTGGGAATATTCCCGCCGCGTGGTCAAGGAAACGCCCGGCAACACCTATCTCGAACTCACCGCCATCCCCGGTGAATACGGACGGATCGAAAAGCTGGTCGAAGATGTCGGCAGCGACCGGATCGTCTTCGGCACCGACATGCCCTGGTTCGACGAATATCAGGCGGTCGGCGGCGTCCTTTCGGCAAAAATCACCGAAGACGACATGCGGAACATTCTCTACCGCAACGCGCAGAAGATCCTGAAAGAAGATTGACGGTCCGAACCGCATTTCCAACGGGCGGAGACTGGATCGATTTCCGGCTCCGCCCTTTTGTGTGTACGGATCCTGCTTTCAATATTTTTCAAGAATTTTCCATTGCCGCTATTGACAAATCCGGTTTTATAGTTATAATAGGTAGAATGAAAAAAAGTTTGTAATGTAACAAAATTACATACGAAAAAGGAACAAAAGAATGAAAAAACGGGCGGATTTCACCTTGATAGAGCTCCTCGTCGTGATTGCGATCATCGCCATTCTGGCGGGCATGCTGCTGCCGGCGCTGAACAGCGCCAGGGAACGGGCAAAAACCTCAGCCTGCCTGGCCAATCTCAAACAGCACGGACTGATCCACCTCGGCTATGCCTTGGATTCCGATGGCTGGGCCCAGGTCCCTTATGGCAAAGGTGACACGACCCAGGGACATTTTTATTTCAAATACCTGATCGAATCCAAAATTCTGACCGGATATGCCACCATTAATGAACTGGCCGTCAACACGCCGCAGAAACCGAAGGGACTGCTGGCCTGTCCCAGCAGGACCCACTACTATCATTCGAGTTATGTGATGGATTATGGAGCCAATATCCACCTCGGCAACAGTACGAGTGAATATCCCAGCCCCTTCGGTTACTGGCAAAGGACGAAATTCGGAAGCAATACCTATGGCGGATTTTTCAGACCGGAATCCATTAAGCAGGGCTCCAAATTTATTTACTATGCGGATATCTCACGCGGTATTGCGCTCACTTTTTCCGAGGGATTCAATAACTGGCACTATTACAGTTCCACCTGTCCCAACCCGACCGGCGTCGAAAAAGGACCGCCGCATGACAGAAAAAAAACGCTCAATGCGCTTTACGTCGATGGACATGTCGGCAACAAAAAGGAAGCGGATTTTACCAGACAGCTGAAGGCCTGTTCTTACCGGTACAATTCCGTTGCCTACAACACACCCATCGACTAATCCATAAACGAAGGAAAACAAAATGTTTCACAAAGAAAGCAGCAGTCTTTTCTCCACCTCAGCTCTCCTCTCTCCTCTCTCCTGCCTCATGCCAGAGGCGTAAAATGCTCCGGCATTTTACGCTGATAGAGCTCCTGATCGTGATCGCGATCATCGCCATTCTGGCAGGCATGCTGCTGCCGGCGCTGAACCGGGCCAGGGAAAAAGCCCGCGCGATCTCCTGCACCAACCGGATCAAACAGCTGGGATTCGCGTTCATCCAATACGCCAGCGACCAGCAGGGCTGGGGCGTTACTTTTTACGGCAACTCGGTCGGTTCTGCCGCTGAACCGACCATCAGCTACCGGGTCATCAAATATTTCGCGGAATCCCAATATCTGGGAAAATTCTCCCTGACACCGTTCGGAACCACGCAAAAAACTGAAACCTACAGACCTCCGGCGCAGTTCTCCTGTCCGACCAGGGAATTCATTCCCGCCGTTCAAATCAAAAGCGCTTTCGGGACCAATACCAATCTGACGGCTCTCGGCCGCTTTGCACCATGGGTCCGAAGCGCCCCCGCCGGCGGTACCGGCGGCTACAGCCATGGGACCTCATTCCACTTCAAACCGTCCTCGGTCAAGCAGGCATCGAAGATCATCCATCTGTCGGAGATCCCGACCGGCTATGTCAATTTCGGAACGATCAACTGGACCTATCACAATCCGGCCAATTCCGCCAATTCCCCGACCTATAAATTTCCCGCACATTCCGGGCAGAGCAACAGCGCTATGGTGGACGGACATGTGCAGATGCTGCATCAGCAGAAGATCGTGAAGAAGGTCGCGGCCCACGCCTATTACAACAGTGCAAACGACTTCACCGCCGATCCGTATTAATATCATTACATAAGGACAAAATGATCATGAAAAAGTGTTTCGTTCCCCTCATGCTGGCCGCTTCTTTCGGAATCACCGCCGCCGAAGTCAAAGACGGATTCGACAAATTTACCTGGGGGCAGTGGTACTCCAAAGGCGGCAAAGGGATCTGCCGTTTCAATTCGAAAGAAGGACTGACCGCTCCTGGTTCGGCGGATCTGGTCTTCTCCGCCGGGCACAAGAAAGGAGCCAGCGGCATGATGCTGAAAAAACTCCCAGTGGAACCCGGCAAGACCTACCGGGTCAAATGCATGGTCCGCAACAAGACCCCCGATCTGAAAACAACAGCCAATCTCAGCATCCAGGCGTTCAAAAAAGGCAAATTCCATTCGACCATTATCTCGACCGTCAAGATCCCGGTCGAAAAAGACTGGACCATGGTCGCGGGGGAATTCCCCGTCCCGAACGGGATCGACCAGGTCCAGATCCTCGCCGCCGGCTATGCGGATGCCGGAACCACGCTCCAGTTCGATGATTTTTCCATGGCGGAAGTCGATCTGTCCACCGAATATCAGGATCATTTCGATTGTGACGCCTGGGGATTCTGGAAATCGCCGTCCGCCAAAATCGAAAAGAACCTCGACCGTAAAGAAGGCAACAAGACGCCAGGCGCGGCCCAGATCGTCATCCTCGAAGGCAATCTGAAAAACAAGAGCGGCAGTCTGACCAAACATTTCCCGGTCAAGCCGGGCAAGGAATACACTTTCGTGGTCTTCGTCAAGAGCCAGGGACTGGCTCCGGACACCACGATCGGCATGAGCGTTCAGGGACAGGATGCCAAAAAGAGATTCCTGGGCACCGGCGTCCAGGGCACCAAAATCAAAGCCGAAGACTGCCGTGAATGGAAACGCATGGTCTTCACCTATCAGATCCCCGATTCCGGCAAGTGGAAAAATGCCGGTTTCCTGCTGATGACTCTCGGCACCGGCGGCAGCACCCCCGGCTGCGTCTGGTTCGACGATTTCGAATTTTTCTGCAATTCCGAGGAATAAATCATGAAAAAACTGTTCCTGATCCCGACCGTGATGCTGCTGGCCGGCAGCGTTTTCGGCCAGGCCAAATTCCTGGCGAAAGACACCCCGGAAAAATGCAAGACCAAAGACCTGCTGTTCCTGGTCACCTTCGACAAGCACAGCGTCAATGCCGATTTTGCCAAAGGCGACAAATATTCGACCACCATGCGGGACACCAACCTGGGTCTGCGCGGGGTGATCGGGTTTGACAGCAAGCCGGCATATCAGGCCGAATCCGGCGAAGCGCTGCGGTTCTCCGTCGAGAAAAACGTCGATCCGCATAAAGGCACTCTGATCTTGTGGACTGCCGGTATGGATTATTCCCCCGGCGAAGCCACGACCAACGGCAAAAAACGCGGCAATATCGCCCTCGCCCACATCTGGGTCCAGAACGGTCCCCGCCACATCGAATATCAGCTCTATGAATACGGGGAAAACGTCTATTTCGACTGGCGCAGTTCGGACGGGCCCCAAGGCTGGGGTTCCGTCGGACGCGTTGCCGTCCCCCGCAAGAAGATCCGCAAAGGCGAATGGCACCAGATCGCCGCCACCTGGAATGATAAACGCCTCAAAATTTATCTCAATGGTGAAAAGATCAAAGAGACTGCCCTCCCCAGCAAAGTCACCATGACGGCCGACATCAAAGCGGTCAACAATAAAAAGTCCTTCATCGGTATCAAGAGCCCGTTCTATGAAGACAAGCATATCTGGGGCGTCGGCATCGACGATTTTGCGATTTACGGCCGTCCGCTGACCGATCTGGAGATCCGCAACCAGTATCTGAACCTGCTCAAGGACCGCTCCGGCGCCAAGCCGCAGGCCTTCTCCGTGACGCTGAACGGAGTGGACACCGGTCACAAGGAAAAGAAACTGGACAAGATCGACCGGCTGGAAGCCGAATTCGATTTTGCCGCCTTGTCCGATGCCGATCAGAAACTGCTCAGCGCCGGCAAGCTCAAGGCAACTTATACGCTCACCGCGCCGGACGGCACGAAAAAGACCGGCAGCTGGACCTTCTCCAAGCCGATGGAAGTGCGGCTGCTTTCCGGCGTCAACCAGGTCGGCAAATACACGCTCGAATCCCGCATCGGCAAGGAAACCGTCACCGTTTCGATCGACCGTCCCGATTTCTCCTGGGTCGGCAACGGTTACGGCGATGAAGACGAAGTGCCCGCGATCTGGAAAAAGGATTTCAAACTCGAAGGACGGACCATCACGGTCTGGAACCGCACCTATCAGTTCGGCGAAGGCCCACTGCCCGAAAAAATCCTCGCTTACGGCAAGCCGCTGCTCAAGGAACGGGTCCGGCTGCTGATCGACGGCAAGGAACCGTCCTGGACCGCCGGGAAAACCTCCCGGACCAACCGCACGGTCACCTTCACCGGCACCGGCAAGATCGGTCAGGCTGAAATCAAGTATGCCACCACCGTGGAATTCGACGGTCTGATCAAATTCGAATGGACCGTCGACGGCAAGCCGGAGATCGGCCGGATGGAACTGGCCTGGTGCGTCTCTCCGGAAAACAAACAGTTCCTGATGACGCCGCACGTGGATGAGACCAAAGCGCAGCAGAAGTCATTCCTCTATCCGAAGACCGCGGGAAATCCGAAACTGCTTTGGTTCGTGACCGAAAAGAAAGGCGGTTTCGCCTACACCATGCTCCACGATGCCAACTGGGTTTACGACTCCAACCAGCCCGTGCTGTTCGCGGACAAGGCAACCGGCGAATGCCGCGTGGAAATGATCAATAAAAAAGTGCAGCTGCCGGCATCGACGCCTTACACGGCGCTGTTCATCGCCACCCCGACCCGGCCTCTGCCGGAACTCAACCGGGTGATCCAGTATGGCGATACCCGCGGCGGACACAAGCACATGACTAACGGCGGCGGCAACGGCGGTTTCAACGAAGTCTTCACGCATGAACCCCATCCGTATGATTTCGAATACCGGCACAAGAACGGCATCGACAACAGCTGTTCCGTCTACGGTGCCTCCAGTGCGCTGACCACCTATTCCCCGGTTGGCCGCTATCTGCGCAAATACTGGGAAGTCCCCGGCGCTTACAGCTACAATATGCCGTATTCACGTCCGGTCGGCTTGGGAAAATATGTTCATGAGCATTATTTCTCCCTGTCCGCCTGCAACAGTTGCTCGATCAACGATTATCTGCTCTACGGACAGCACAAGCTCTACACCCATAAGCTCGCCAGCAAGATCTGGCAGGTCTATTATGACCTCTGCGGCGACGGTCTCTGCAGCAATCCGCTGCACGGCTGCGGCTTCAAGGACAAGTTCGGACGCGACATCAAGACGTTCAACGTGCTGAACAAGCGCGACCTGATCCGCCGCACCGTGGCCCATGCCCATAAATACGGCAAGACCGTGATGATCCACGCCCAGCGCGACTTTATCCCGATGATGACCGGCCTGGCCGATTATTACTTCCCGGGAGAGCAGTATGGTTCGCTCCTGCAGCGCAATCCCTACGGTTACACCGACGAGGTGTCCGATGCGATCTACCGCAGCGAATTCAACCGCAATGTGCTGGGGATCGGCGTGATCCACCTGCCCGCACTCGGACAGGCCAACCGCGCCTATTTCCGCGAACCCGCCTACAAATACACGGAAGCGATGATCTGCATGCTCCAGAGCCACGACATCGACACCTCCCAGGACTGGGCCGCCGGCAAACCGCTGCAGAAAGTCTGGGACATCCTGTCCCTCTACGGCGTCCAGCACCAGGATACGGTCTGCCGTCTTTATCACGAACAGAAGGAGATCACCAGTTCCGAACCGGAAGTCCGCGTGACCTATTACATCTGTCCGGAAAAACGCTATGTGCTGTTCCTCGCCAATAAGGATATCCGGCCTTACAACACCGAAATCGACGTGAGCAGGATCGCCCCGGGCGATTTCAAGGCCATGGAAGAATACAAGGGCAAACCGGTCGCGGTCAAGGACGGCAAGTTCAAGATCCGTGTTCCCGCCCGGTCGTTCCGGATCGTGGCATTCCCGCCGCTGTCCGGCTTCCCGATCAAAGACCCGATGCGCAAAGTCTGGAGCGGCTATTCCGGCAAAAACAAAACCGTCCGTTTCATGCTCAGTCCGGACGGCGGGATCGACGGCAGTTCCTGCCTGCAGCAGAAAAACACCGAACAGTCCGGCGGTTGTTTCACCCGTACGCTGACGGTCGAACCGGGCAAGACTTACGTCTTCAAAATCCAGGCTCGGCAGAGCGATCCCACCGACAAAAACCGGATCATCCTGACGCTCCAGTTCCGTCAGGGCAACAAGTTCATCGGAATGAACCCCAAATCGGTCCGGAAAAAGGCCTCGAAAGAGTGGCAGCAGCTCGTGCTGAAATGCAAGATCCCGGAAAACTGGAAAGGCAAGAAATGCGACAACGTATTGCTGACCCTGGCTGGTTCCGGCACCAATACTTCCACCTTCTTCGATGATTTCGAAATGGACGAGCTGCCTTCGGAAACGAGTGACAAGTAATTGACCATTTTTCATCCCCGCAACCGTTTTCCGGCTGCGGGGATTTTTTGGTATGCGCGGCATGTGTGCTGGCTTGTCGGTGAAAGTCCGATACAGGCTTGTCAGCAGGAACTGTAAGCGAAAGACAAGGGTGTCCATCGCGAGGTGGAATCTGAAAGAAGTCCGTAGCAAACTTCCGGCCCGACGAACAGAAACCGCATATAAGGCATATTCAGGGCGGACGAGCTTGCCAAACAAAGCGAAGTCCAATGCTGGCCGAACCCTGAGGTGTAGATGCGGCGGGTATATGGGAGGAAAGTCAACACACTTATCCGCGGAGGTCTCGCCGGAAAGAACCGGAACGAAAGGACCGGTCCAACCCATGCAGTGATGTATGGCTGAATGGCGAGAAGTCAGCAGAGGTCGTAGTAGCCGAGAGGCGAAGGACCGAACAACAACAAATTCTTGAACTTATGAAAGGGCGAGACATGTGTGGAAAGCAGAAAATCCCGAAAGGGAGCTGTCCGGGGCGGGCTAGGCTGGAAGCCGAAGAGGAACCGGAAGCGCGGAGCGTGTCATGCCGGGACATGAGGGAGAAGAATGGTGGGGACTTGCTGGAAAGCATCGTATCACGTGAAAACATGGTGCGAGCTTACAAGCAGGTCCGGAAGAACGGTGGAGCGCCGGGCGTCGACGGAATGACGATTGATGGACTGAAGACGTATCTGAGGAGCGAACACTATGAATCGTTGACTAGTTCGATATTGGCAGGAACGTATCGACCACTGCCGGTCAGGCGGGTAGAAATCCCGAAGCCGGACGGCGGAGTACGCCTGTTAGGAGTGCCGACGGTCAAAGACCGGATGGTGCAGCAGGCTGTCGCCCAAGTTCTGATGCCGATATTCGAGCGGACCTTCTCCGACAGCAGTTACGGATTCCGACCATTTCGGAGCGCGAAGCAAGCCATCCGGAAGGCGCGGGACCTGTATAACGAAGGTTATCGGCATGTTGCGGATTTGGACTTGTCCAAATATTTCGACACGATCAACCACGAATTACTGCTGAACATGCTCCGGGAAGAAATCGCAGACCAAGCCGTGATCCGGCTGGTCAAGCTGTTTCTGAAAAGCGGGGTCATGGCAAACGGAGTCCTGACGCGAACGGAATCAGGCAGTCCGCAGGGAGGCCCGCTGTCTCCACTGCTGAGCAACATCTACCTGACGAAGTTCGATAAGGAAATGGAAAGACGAGGTCATAAGTTCGTGAGATATGCCGATGACGTCAATGTCTATACGCGAAGTCGGCGAGCCGCCCAACGTGTATTGTCAAGCTGTAAAGAATATCTTGAAACGAAACTGAAACTCAAGGTGAACGAAAAGAAAAGTGAAGCCGGCAGCCCGCTGCGGCTGAAATTTCTGGGTTTCTCCCTGCGACCAACGCAAAAGGGACAAGCCTCAATCCGGATCCATGAGAAGGCTATAGCCCGTTTCAAGAACAATATCCGGGAACTGCTGAGACGGAATCAAGGACGTTCGATAGAGAAGGTTCTCGACCGTCTGAACCTCTACACCCGAGGCTGGCTGAATTATTATTCCATTGCCGATGCGAAGATGTTTATTCAGGAAATGAATGAGCGAATCGGTCGAAAAATCCGTGCGTATATCTGGAAGCAGTGGAAACGCATCAGATGCCGTGCCGAGAATCTGCAGAGGTTAGGCATACCCCGCTCAAAGGCATGGGAATGGGCAAACACCCGACAGGGAATCTGGCGGATAGCCGGGTCCTGGGTGATGACCCGTTCCATCACAAACAAACAGCTGGAAATTTTGGGATATGACGATATCCTGAAAAGATACAATACACTTCACTCAAATTGTTGAACCGCCGTATGCCGAACGGCACGTACGGTGGTGAGAGAGGTCGGCTGCCCCACTAAGGAGCAGCCTCCTACTCGATTCTGCTGCAGAAAATCCGTTTTTTTCAGAAAATTCCTTGACAATTTCAAAAACTGTGATAACTTACTGAAAGACAGATGATACAACGTTGGACCTGAATATGAGTGTTACGCTGAAAGATATTGCACAAAGGGCCGGGGTGGACCCGACCGTGGTCTCGGCTGTTCTGCGCGGCAGCGGCCGGGTCCGCTGTTCCCAGAAGACGAAAGAGAAGATCCTGGCTCTGGTCGAGGAAATGGGATACTGCCGGAACTCCGTCGCCAGCGCCCTGCGCAGCGGCAAGACCCGCCTGATCGGCGTCGCCATGCCGTCGCCCATGCTCCCGTTCTTTGCGGCCATGATGACCTCCATCCAGGCCATGCTTTTCAAAGCGGGATATACGGCGGTTTTCGGACTGTGGGGCATGGAACATTCCATGAAAGAGATATTCTCCTCCCTGCTGTCTCTCAAGGTGGACGGGATCATCACCTGGGAACTGCCGGACCATCCCGAAAAACTGAATATTCCTGCGGTGCATTTCAGCAACCGCAGGACGTCGGAACTGCTGGATACGGTAATGATCGATGCGGGAAACACTGCGGCCCGCGCCGTGGAGGTCCTGAAGGCACGGCATTTCCGGAAAGTCGGTATCATTGCCAATCTCAAAGATCTCCGTTCCATCGCGTTGAAGGAGCTATGCGGGAACTGCGGTATCCTGATCCGCCCGGAATGGATGTTTCAATGCCTTGACGTCAATGCGGACACGGCAGAACAAATATCGAAAGTCTTTTGGGATTTGAAGGAAAAACCGGAACTGCTGGTTTTCACTGACGACAAGGTCTGTGCCGATCTGGCCTGTGTGCTGAAACGGCATGGCGTGCTTCCTGAATTGCTTTGTTTCAGGAACAGTTATCTGCTGCCGCTCATCGGAAAAAAGATGGCGGCCTTCGACATGCATGAAGAAACCATTGCCGCCGCGCTGGTCGAACTGCTGCTTTCCAGATTGGATGATCCCTCCATTCCGGCACGATGCCGGAAGATCGAGGCTGAATTGATAAATATTTCATAAAAAACGCAACAGAAAGGAATGGATCATGACAACAGCATGTGTTTCAACAAGTAAAAGAAAGCAGCATTTCACGCTGATCGAACTCCTCGTTGTCATCGCGATCATCGCGATTCTGGCAGCCATGCTGCTGCCCGCTTTGAGCAAGGCAAGGGACCGTGCCAAATACATCAGCTGCATGGGCAACATGAAGCAGATCAGCACGGCGTTCAATTGCTACGCCGTGGATTACAGCGGCTGGATTTCCGGGACTTACGGTTCCTATGAGCTGAATGCCCGCAAAAGTTACATTGCGCGGCTTTCCGACTATTTGGGCGGCCCCTCATACTTCACACTTCTGTCGAGCTCAAGCGAGCGTAATGACAAACGGCTGCCGAAAACTCTCTTCTGTCCCTCCTATGTCCGGAAACCGAATACGAAAGACTGGACCTATACTTACTCCATTTCCGGCAATGCCACCCAGAATCTCAACGGACTGACAGGCTGGGACGAAGCGGTTCCGATGTTCCGGAATTATACTTATTTGAACAGTTCGGACAAGTTCAGTCCTTTCAACGGAAAAAGAGACAAGATCATCTTCTTTTCCGATGCTTATAGCCCAAACTCGGAAAAGAACAAAATGACTTCCAACGGTCTCGTCGTTATCAAGACGGCAGCGGGACAGACCACCAGCGAATATTCGACGATACAGACCCGTCACAGCGGCTACGCCAATTCCCTCGCGCTTGATGGCAGTGTCCAGAAACTGGGCCGCTCCAATATTAGAGAATATCGGCTGCTGAAGGATATGCGCGTCGTTGAGTTCGTCGGCTATATTTTTCTTCAGAACGGAACTTTTATAAAATAACAGGAAATCGACAATGAAAAAAATCATTATATTGCTGCTGTTTCTCACCTCGGCGGCCATGCTTTCCGCCGCTGAAAAACCGCTCATTGCCAACGGTAAAAGCGAGGGAGACATTGTGATCCCCCCCAACCCGAATCCGGTCGAACAGTTTGCCGCACAGGAACTGCAGACTTATCTCCGCAAGATCACGGGCGTTACGCTCCCCGTGGTAAAAGGCAAAACCACCGCCCGGACCGGCTTCAAGCTGGGCCGTGCATCCGGAATCAGCTTCGGCAAAGACGCTCAGCCGGATTCCTGGCGCAGCCGGCTCAAGGACGGCTTTCTTGAAATCGCCGGAGTGGACGGACCGGGCAAGGAAACCGATACCCGCAACCCGGCGGGCACGCTCTTCGGCGTTTATTCCTATCTCCAGAACAGCCTCGGCGTTCGCTGGCTGTGGCCGGGCGAAGACGGTGAATACATTCCGCGCAAGACGGAACTTTTCCTCGCGGCAATGAACCCGTCGGAATTCCGTCACCGGCTGAAAGCGGCGTGTCCCAACCGGGCGGGAAATCCGGAATTGTTCCGCTGGTACCGCCGTGCGATGCATTACCGGGAAAATCTAAGGGAGATCCATGCCGGGAATCTTCAGGGACACGCCTTCCTCTTCTGGCCGGCAAAATACGGCAAAACCCATCCGGA
>JAZUCR010000509.1:0-5853 GCA_045639225.1 Victivallales bacterium | reverse complement strand
TAAATATCTGGAATTCCCGCTGACCGGGAAAGCGTTATGGGAAAAAGCTCTCCCGCTTTTGAAAAATCCGTGCAGAAAACGCCTCGGCGTGGAGCGTGTTCCGGCCGGGCTGCCGTCTTTTCCATCCGGCATCAGCGCTTTGTCCGAACGCTCCATGCTTTCTGCGGATGACCAGCTGCAATTTGCGGTCGAAGCAAAAAAAATGAATAAGCTGAAATTGCCGGACCGGTGTCCGGAAGAGGACGCGCCGGTCCTGCTGGAACTGTGGAAGTATCCGCCGAATATCATCGGGGATGACGCCGTCGATTCTCTTTCATTGTATCTGACGCTCCGGAATGATCCGGACGAACGTGTTCAAATAGCCCTTGACGAAATGATGAAAGGTCTTCTCACATGATAAAAGGTCTCGAAATCTTCCGGGATGCTTTTGCCGGGTTTGCCGACAGCTACATCCTGATCGGCGGCGCGGCATGCGACATCCAGTTGGAACAAGCCGGTGTTCCGTTCCGAGCGACCCGCGACTTCGACATGGTTCTTTGTGTGGAATCCCTGACTCCGGAATTCGGCCGTGCATTCTGGAATTTTATCCGGAATGGCGGTTATCAGATCCAGGAACGGGCAACCGGTGAAAAGAAATTCTACCGATTCCGCAAGCCGTCAGCGCCGGACTATCCGGCCATGCTCGAGCTCTTTTCCCGTCAGCCGCAGGATTTCGAGATCGCCCAAGAGTCCGTTTTGACACCGATTCCGATGGAAGAGGAGGTCTCCAGTCTTTCCGCGATCCTGCTGGACGATGAATACTACGGTTTCATTCAGGGCCATAAAACGCTGGTGGATTCCGTGTCGCTGCTTTCCAGCGAGGCGCTCATCGTCCTGAAAGCGAAAGCCTGGCTCGACCTTTCGGAAAGGAAAAGCGCCGGGGAACAGATCGACTCGAAAGATATCAAAAAGCACAAAAATGATGTCTTCCGCCTGTTTGCTTCGCTTCCCGGAGAAACGACCGTGGAACTGCCTCCCGAAATCGAAACCGACGTGCGTCAATTCCTTTCCAAAATACAGGATGAGGAGGTCGATCTGAAAGCCCTGCAGCTCAGGGGATCGAAAGCCGAAATTCTGTCCGGACTGCGGCGTCTGTTCGGCATGTGATCGGTTGAATCGGAAACCGGTTTGCAAATGACTGCACGGACGGGCATATTGCATTGGATGGTAATTGTCTGACGGGAATGGAGACGTGAACTGTGATAGTCAGGGAAAATGATACTCCGGGACGGAAGAGGAAATATTGGTTCCTTGAACTTCTGTCGTCGCTCCTTGTCCTCGCCGTCTGTCTTGGAATACCGCTTCTGGTTCTGTTCAAGAGCGAATACCCGATTTTCGGGGCCGTATTGTTCTTCCTGATGCTTTACGTTGCCGGGAAAATCAACTGCGTCATTGAAAATCATATCGGCATTGCCATGTCGAACTGGAATCCCAATCGGGCGAACCTTATCCAGTGGCCGCCTGACGCAGTGCCGCCCTGGATGAGGCCGAAAAATACCCGGCAGATAGATCCCGCCGTTTCTTCTCGTTCCGGCAAAAAGGAAAAGGGAGAAGTCCTGCGGGAAAAGAAACAGTCATCCGAAGGAAGAATATAAAGACCCGAAGAACTGGAGAAGCGAACTTGCCGCCATCGGTCTGGCCGCTGGATCGGTGTTATTCTCAGGACAGATCATGCCGGTTCGGTGAGTTTGGCGATGGACAGCCATCCGAAGCGTTTGCTTTTTCAAATGACATCGGGAAAAATATTGCAAAAAAACCGCATCCGGCTTGCTCCCGCAGTTGATTTTTCCCGGTTTTGTGGCATATTACCGTATCTGATTATGTGCCAGCTTAGCTCAGTGGTAGAGCTACGGTTTTGTAAACCGTCGGTCGTCGGTTCAAATCCGACAGCTGGCTCCATTTTTTATCCGGGAAGTCCGGAGCTCAATTCGAATCGGGGATCTGGATCATGGCAAAAAAAGTGTTCGTAAGCGGCTGTTATGACATGCTCCACAGCGGGCATGTGGCTTTTCTGCAGGAAGCCGCGGAACTTGGTGACCTTTATGTGGGACTCGGTTCCGACAAAACGATTTTCGCCCTGAAAAACCGTCGCACGATCAATTCCGACGCCGAACGGCTTTACATGGTCAAAGCATTGCGCTGCGTCAAGGACGCCTGGATCAATTCCGGCAGCGGCATCATGGATTTCGTGGAAGAAGTCAAAAAACTCAAGCCGGACATCTTTTTTGTCAACACCGACGGTTTTACGCCTGCCAAGGAAGAGTTCTGCCGGGAACACGGCATACAGCTGGTGGTCAGCAAGCGGCTGCCGCACGAGGGACTGCCTGCCCGTTCCACCACCGCGATCCGCAAGGAATGCCGTTTTCCCTACCGCATCGAAATCTGCGGCGGCTGGCTGGACCAGGTGTTTGTCAATAAGATCCATCCCGGCTCCGTCATTACGCTTCAGATCGAACCGCGCTGCGAATTCAATGACCGCAGCGGCATGGCGACCAGTTCCCGGAACAAAGCCCTCGAAATCTGGCAGGGACAGATCCCGCTCGGCGACCGGAAGGAATTGGCCCGGATGCTGTTCTGCATGGAAAATCCTCCCGGCTCGGAGCATATCAGCGGCGCTCAGGATCAGCTCGGACTCCTGCTGCCCGGCCTCAACAAACTGGATTTCGACAACGGCTACTGGCCGGTCTCCATCGAATCGGATGTCTCCGATGAAACGCTGAAATATGTGCGTGAGCATCTTTTCCTGCTGCCGCTGCAGCCGCGGGTTTCCGGATTCGATGTGTTCGCCGGGAAAAATATCAATGAAAAATCCATCCGAAAGCTGGCGGAATCGGCCGAACTCTGCTGGAAAGCGATCCAAAACCGCGATACTCCGGCCTGGGGAAAAGCCGTCTCGCAATGTCTTGATGCCCAGCTGAAAATGTTTCCCGCGATGGCTACTGAAGAGATCCTTGCCATGCGGGAAAAATATCGGAGTCAGGTCTGCGGCTGCAAGATGACCGGTTCAGGCGGCGGCGGATACATGATCCTGATTTCCGAAAAACCGCTCCCGAATGCGCTGGAAATCGTTCCCGGCACGCTGTAAATCCTTCCGGTCACGCCGGACCGTTTCCGTTATTTCGTCTGTTTCTGCATCATCAGAGCCACGCCGCCCAGGGCCATGACCACCGACATCAGAAAAAGCAGGCTCAGGGATTCTTTCAACAGCAGCATGGAAGACAGCGCGGCAAGCAATGCCGAGAGGTATCCGAAAGAACCGAGTTTGGAAGAAGAAGTGAAACGCAGAGCCGCCAGCCACGCCCAGAAAGCCAGTCCGCCGGTGAAAATACCCATGTAGAGCATTCCGATCCATAAGCGGGGAGTCATGGTGCTGAGATCGAGTGGAGAACCGAAAATCAGCATCACCGGCGGCATCATCAGGAATCCCATGGCAAAGGTCAGCATCGTCACGGTCATCGAATCACGTTCGCGGACGATCCTGACGCCCGCCACGGTATAGAGCGCCCAGGCGACTCCGGAAAGAAGCGCCAGCAGATCACCGAAAAGGGTCGATGCACTGTTATTCAGAAAGATATCTTTTGCGGAAGAAACCATCGACAGGGAAATCCCTGCAAAGCCGATGATCATTCCGAACCACATCTTGGCGGAAATGCTCTCCTTGAGAAAGAGCCAGGCAAAAATCACGGTGAAAATCGGAGCCATATTGGCCATCAGGGCACCTCTCGCGGCCGTGGTGTATTTGAGGCTGATAAAAACCAGCACCCCCTGGACAACCACGCCGGAAAAAGCCAGAAAAGCCAGAACTTTCCACTCCGTCTTCAGCAGTTCAGGCAAAAGACTGCGGCGTTTTTTCGAAAACACAATGAACGGCAGGAAAAAAAGGACCGTAAAACCCATCCGGATGATCGAAAGCAAAAGCGGATCGGACTGTTCCGCGGTCCCGAAAATAAACCGGGCTGCAGGATAGTAGCTTGCCCATAAAACGGTTGCAGCCAATCCGAGCAGGAATCCGATCCATTCCTTATTTCCCTTGTTCATCTTGCAAAAACCACCCTTTGATTTTCATGGATAACAGAGCAATCATGGGAAAAATTCAGTTCTTTTTCCAATCCTGGATCCGGAACGGAATCGTGGCGCGTTCCGCCATCCGGGAACACGGAACCAGTTCTTTCTTCAGGTCGCAGAAATCGATTTCGGCGATATTGGTGGAATAATCGCCGGCGCCGTAATAGATCCGCAGGGTCTTGCCGTTGTTGACCGGAACGGCTCCGCAGGGGAAGACCGTGAATTCGGTCCAGAGATGTTCCAGGTCGCCGGTTTCATACGGGGCTTCCGCCACGAGCAGCGGCTTCTTGGTGATCGCGATCAGTCTGGTCGGATCGTTTTTGTCAAACAAGGCCGCACCGGCGGTGTAGCGCTTGGACCATTTCCGGCCGTCGGGGAAAGCCACAGCCCGCGCGGGATCGTCATCGACCGCATGGAAGATCAGCAGGTATCCGTCCGGCGTTTCCAGCATCGGGGCGCCGCCGCCGATTTTCTTGTTGGCGAACGGGACATCTTCGCAGCCGAGCAGGAGTTCCGAATCGCCCCAGTAACGCAGATCGGGCGAGAGGCTGTACCAGATATGGAAAGGATCGCCCCACTGATTGGAGGGTCGTTCCAGACGCATGTAAAGGCCGTCCTTTTTGAACGGGCACAGGATCATGTTGCGCTGCTGGGGAACGCCGATGCAGACCGCGTCGAAATCGGTGCCGGTGCCGCGCCAGCGGGCAATGCCGGGCCGTTCCGAATGCTGGTTCTCGAAACAGAAGCTCAGATACAGCTGATCCTCCAGCACGGTCAGACGCGCATCGCAGACCCACGGCAGGATTTCGCCGCGGTAATGGACCCGGACCGGTTCCGGATCGATCGTGAAATGAATGCCGTCTTTGCTGCGTCCGAAACCGGTGCAGATGCTGCTCATCCGGGAGTCGCCCGGCGTCCAGTTGGGATTATGGCAGTCCACGCGCGGTGCAATGTAAAATTCGCCGTGATAGATAATGACGCCCGCGTTGAATACCTGATCGGCAGGATAAGGGACATCTTTTGCCGTGAGGATGGGGTTGCCCTCGTAACGGCGGACCGCCGGCGAGGTGTGCAATTCCTGCGAGGGCGGCAGATTCTTGAACGGATTGAACATAATGACTCCTTGCTGTTTTATTGATTGTTTCAATGAAATAGTTTGCTGATGTCATCCGGATCATATTGTTCGAGGATGAAATTGGTTTTCAAACTGCGGTGGATCGTCCGGGCTCGCTGTGCATCGGCGGGCAGACGGCTGATGGTGATCCCGCCCATCGCCCGGCCCGCATCGATCTCGCTGCGGCCGTCGCCGACAAAAAGAATGTTCTTCGGGTCGATCCCCAGCTTCTGCGCCAGATTCCGCATGATATCGACTTTGGGCAGTTTCAGGTTCCATTCGGACCCTTCCAGCCCGTCCAGCAGTTCCCCTTTGCCGAATTTATACCCCAGCGCGTCGACTTCTTCGAACATGGTCCCGGCATAGCCGCCGGGGAGTTTTTCCACCACGGCGCCGGTCACGAAATAATTCGGGATGCCGCGGTCCTTGAGAAAACGCAGAAAATCCATGCTGCCCGGAACCCGCCAGCGGTCCGGATGGATCCGGGCATCGGCCAGATTCCGGTCGCGGCTCATCAGCAGGAGGATCTTTTCGTAGATACGGAATAAATTGGAACTTTTCTCCTGGATCCAGTCGGTCAGCGCCGGATCTTCATGGAGCTCGGGGAAAGTCTCCCTGCCCGCCCAGATCCCGTC
>JAZUCR010000508.1:0-2908 GCA_045639225.1 Victivallales bacterium | reverse complement strand
GAGGAAACGGCTCTGGGCATCCCAGTAGCGCTGTTCCGCTTCCGGAGTATACCAGCATTTCGTGTTATACGGACTCCGTCTTGCCGTCAGGTCGGTGAACAGCAGTTTCGGCGCGCCTTTCAGTTCACAGTCTTTCACGGTGATTGTCTTCCGGAGCGGAATCACTTCCCCGAGTTCGCCCGGCCACAGCCAGCGCACCTTCATTTCCCGTTCCAGAAATTCATAGACTCCCCAGAGCGTGCCGTGCCAGACCGCATTCCAGGAACTGCCGACCGGACCGGTATCGCGGTCGTTGCCGGTGATGAACAGCTCATTTCCCGCGACCCGGATCAGATGTCCCGCGGGCGGGAGTTCGGCCGAATCGATCCCCACTGCCGCTGTGCGGCGGCAGGTCCCGAGATAGATCCGGTTGGACGGCAGTTCTTTCGGCAGCTCATTTTCCGGGTAGACCGCCAGTTCCGCGCCGGACGCCTTTCGAACGTGATATACCAGTTCTTCTGCGGCGACTTTCACGCTCGGCTGGGCTTTTTCCGGGAGAATGACTGCCGCACACGCTTTCCCTTTTTCCGCGATGGTCATGCCGTTGACCGAACTCAGCAGAAAAAATGCTGCTGCCGACATCATCAGTGTTTTTTTCATGTTCGGTTCCTTTCCCCGGTCATTCCACTTTCCACGGCGGCTTGTTCAGAAAATAATAGGTGTAATCCACATGCGCTATATGCCCGTCCACAAAGACGGCATTGGATCCTCTGCTGTGGTAATCCGCGATGGTGTTGGCATTGGACGTAAAATAATTCTGCGCACCGATCCGGGACCGCTGTTTGGAACCGTCTTCTTCGATTGGTCCGCCGCCGGGATACATGGCATCCGAGGCGTCCGCGATGAAAAAGTATTTGGATGGAAACTTGATCTGGTAAGAGGCCAGCGTCAGCGCATCCGGATAAAAGTGCGCGCTGTAGCCGTAGGAACACAGGTTTTTCCCGTATTTGGCATAATCCAGCGGTTTGACCAGCCGGCTCATGACGCGGTCGGTCGGGCAGAAAAAGGTCTTGTCCAGGTTATCCGAAGACGATACGTTTTTGCCGGATTCCTTGACCAGACAGCTCATCCAGGCAGGTCCGCCGCTTTTGGGACCGAAATAATACCAGAACCGGCCTTTGTAATTGTCCAGATACATCTGGGCCCAGAGCACCATGTTTTTCATATTCCCCGTGCAGGAAATGGTTTTGGCCTGATCCCGCGCCTTCTGCAATGCGGGCAGCAGCATTCCCGCCAGGATCGCGATAATTGCTATCACCACGAGGAGCTCTATCAGCGTAAAATGCCCCGGCATTTTACGCTTCAAATATGAGATATGAGATATGAAAGATGAGTTGGAGTCAGCAGCGGTTTTCTTTTTCATCTTGTCTTCCTTTCGTTGGCTTGTTTTTTTATCATTATCATTATCATTATCATGCTTCATACCCTTTTTAAGGTTCGGATTGCGTCCATGGTGATCTTCTGGATGTATTCGCCGTCCTCGTTGTTATGCCCGTAGTAATAACAGGCCAGATGATCCGGATGGACTTCATTCAAGGTCGCCTCCAGTTCGGCTTCATAGACCGCATGTTCGGAGCAGGGGATCAGCATGTTTTCCAGCAGGGCGAAAGTGCCGCATCTGCCTTTGGCTTCAGTCTGGATTCTCGGCCAGAGCTGCCGCACGGTCGGTTTGACGCGGAACGGCTGGTCGTGGAAATAACTCTGGAGGCACAGCGTTCCGTCGAACCCCGCATAATCGATCCCCGGCAGAGCCGCCGCCCTGGCGGTGAATTCCGGCGAGGTGTGCGGCATATTGAAAATCGTGATCGAAAGTTCCGGACGAAGCTGTCTGGCGGTCCCGATCAATGCTTTCAGATATTCCAGCATACTGCAGCGGGCATCATCCGCCGTTCCCGGATGACCGTATTTCGCTTCGGTCGCAGGATGGCTGCTCGGCGTTTCCGCTTCTTTCGGTTCGTCCAGGATCAGTCCGTCGATTTCGAAATTCTTAACGATCAGTTCGATGAATTTCACGGAAGCTTCGACGACTTCAGGCACGTCCAGACAGCCGCAGCCGGGGTGTCCGGGCAGGGCCCATTCCGGATGGGCGCAGAGGAACGGACTGGACATGAACGGCGCCCCGGCAAGACGTCCGGCGAAACGGCTCGGGATCAGCAGCACTTTCAACCCGCGTTTGTGTGCCGTGCCGATCTGCTGCTCGATTGCCCGCATCGAATACATTGCCTCACTTTCCGAGAAGGACAGATCGACTGCATCGAAGCCGTTATCCCGCATTTCCCCGAACAACCGATCCCAATGGGACGGGATCACTGTCCAGTTGCCGTAGGAAAGCGTGTAGGCCGAAAGAAACATTTTTTACTCCTGAAAACTTGTGTTTTTGCTCATTCTGCATTATATTATATCCGGATTTATATAAAAAACAACAGCAAAGATGTGGACTTTTTGCTAACTGGTGTTTCAAATTTGTTATGGCTATCATTTGGTATGACACGATTCCCCGGCTTTTTTCGCTGATGGAACCGCTGAACCGGGCCGGTTACCTGCCGGGTAAAACCATCACGGTGGACCGGCTGTTCGACCATCTTGCTTTTTCCTGGCGGGTCGGCGCTCCGGAAGTGAAGCTGGAGATCCGCTCCCGGGGCAGGGAAACGGTCGTGACGCGTCCGCACTGCATGCTGACCCTGCCAGGGGAACATTTCGTGACGACGCCGCTGTCGCCGTGCAATGAGTTTTATTTCGTGTTCAAAAATCCGGAGCGGATGTTCGGCGGGCGGATGCCGAAACGGGAAGCTTTCGGCTTGTATTTCCCGCCTGAAAATTCACCGTTCTTCGTTTATCTGGAACAGTTCATGAAGCTGTTCAACGGACC
>JAZUCR010000507.1:0-16046 GCA_045639225.1 Victivallales bacterium | reverse complement strand
CGTGCTTCGGGATGTTCCAGAATGTATTGCCGGCAGGATTCGCCGCTGCCGACGGACTGATAATCGAACCGGATCTCCGCGCCGAAAGTCGGGATATCCAGCCAGGCCGCTTTGAACCGGGCATCCCAGGGGAGCAGCAGGGCGCCCATGCCGCCGCCCATGCTCGCGCCCCGGTAATTCAGGTTGTCCGCGGTATCCGGGAACATGTCCAGCAGGACGCTCGCGGTCATCCACTGGTCGGCGATCACACCGCGCAGAATATAAGTTTCTTTGGACTGGATGCCGTGCAGCACATGTTTGCTGCAGTGCCACGGAATATCTTTGCACTGGGAAAGTCCGAGTCCACGCACACAGGCGAAAGCCGTGGTCAGGCCGAATTCACTGGTCATCGGTCCGGCCGGATTGCCGTAGCCCTGTCCGATCACCAGTCCCCCCCGCGACTTTTCCGGACGTGCAATGGTCATCACGAATTCCGTGTTGTCCCAGTTTTTCACCCGGATCCGGTAAATGCGTTCGTCCGCATTGGGCGACCAGAGTTCGCGCTCGATAAAATAAGTCGGCGTCATGGCCCGGACCAAACGGTAAGTTTCTTCCCAGAACTCTTTGAACCCGGCCGGTTCTTCCGGACCCCGGAGCGCCAGCAGCTGTTCCGGCGTATGGCCGTTGGTCGGGTCGAAAGGATAATCATGCTTGATCATTTTCCTGCTCCTCTTCCTTACAAATCAAACAGGCTCGGCTGAAGCAATCCGTCGGGATCATCGCCCTGCCCTTTTTTGCGATATGCTTTACCTGATTCATGGATCACACACTTCCGCCCCGACGAGATCAGTGCAGGCTGTCCAGCTTCGGCAATCGAATTGTTTTCCAGATTCTCCAGGATATCTCGGGCCCGGCCGATCACTTCGGTGGGCAGTCCGGCCAGTTTCGCCACATGGATCCCGTAACTCTTGTCGGCGGCGCCCGGAATGATCTGACGCAGGAAAATGATCTGTTCGCCGTATTCGCGGACCGCCACGTTGTAATTGCGCAGCCCGCGGCGGGTCAATGCCAGTTCGGTCAGTTCATGGTAGTGGGTGGCAAACTGCGTCCGGGCGCGGCAGGAGGGATGGTCCAGCAGATATTCCGCCACCGCCCAGGCAATGGAAAGACCGTCGAACGTGCTGGTGCCCCGCCCGATCTCGTCCAGAATGACCAGACTGCGCGAGGTCGCGTTGTTCAGGATGTTGGCCGTCTCCACCATTTCCACCATGAAGGTGCTCTGACCTCGCGCGAGGTCATCGGCGGCACCGACCCGGGTAAAGATCTTGTCCGCCACGCCGATCACCGCGGACGACGCCGGAATGAACGACCCCATCTGCGCCATGATGACCAGCAGCGCGGTCTGCCGGATATACGTGGATTTTCCTGCCATATTGGGACCGGTAATGATCATCATGCGGTTCTCATCGCCGTCGAGCAGCGTGTCATTGGGAACGAACCGTTCGTTCTGCATGGTGCAGTCGAGCACGGGATGGCGTCCGGCCTGAATGTCGAGCACATCCGAATCGTTGACGCGCGGGCGGACATAGGTGTAGCGGGCGGCACAGTCGGCCAGCGCGCCCAGCACATCGATCTCCGCCAGAGCACCGGCAGTCTGCTGAATCTGAGCAGTGAACGTGCCGGCATATTCGCGCAGTTCCGCGAACAGCTGGGCTTCCAGCGCCAGCGCTTTGTCCTCGGCGCCGAGGATCTTGCTTTCCATTTCCTTGAGTTCGGGCGTGATAAACCGTTCCGCGTTGACCAGTGTCTGCTTCCGCACATAATCTTCCGGGACATTGGCCAGATGGCTTTTGGTGACTTCGATGAAATATCCGAACACGCGGTTGTAATTCACCTTGAGTGTTTTGATGCCGGTCCGTTCCTGCTCTTTGGCCTGCAGCTGGGCGACCCAGGTCCGGCCGTCTTTCGCCGCAGAACGGAACTCATCAAGTTCGGGACTGTATCCCTCGCGGATCACACCGCCGTCCGCAACCGCAACAGGCGGTTCGTCGGAGATCGCCTTCAGCAGTTTTTCCGTCAGTTCGGGCATCTCGCAGATCCGGCTGCAGAGCCGCTGCACCAGCGGCAGATCGGAGGATTGGAGCAGCAGACGGACCGCCGGGATCATTTCCAGACTGTGCGCCAGCGTGAGCAGGTCACGCGGATTGGCGGTCCCGACATTGAGCCGGGCCACGATGCGTTCCAGGTCGCGTACCGCGCCGAGAGTCTCCCGCAGTTCCGCCAGGGTCAGCGGATCGTCTTTGAACAGCGCCACAACATCCTGCCGTTCGATGATCTTCTCCACGTTGCGAAGCGGTTTCAGCAGCCAGTCGCGCATCAGCCGTCCGCCCATCGGCGTCCCGGTCCGGTCCAGCACATGCAGCAGGGTATTTTCCCGTCCCGAACCGAACATCGGTTCGACCAATTCCAGATTGCGCTGACAGATCGGATCGAGCGAAAGGTACTGCTCCGGACTGTGCAAGGCGATCGAACGGATATGTCCGGTATTGTGCCGCAGGTTTTCCTCCGCATAATGCAGGATGGCTCCCGCGGCACGGACCGCCAGCGGACAGTTCCGCAGTCCGAAGCCGTCCAGGGTCGCCACATTGAACTGACGTTTCAGCAGTTCTTCGGTGTTTTCGATCGAAAAGATCCAGTCGTCCAGCGCAGTCCACAGAACATTGCCGCGGGTAAAGGGAAACGAGGAGGATTTCTCCCACGCTTCATATTGCGACGAGCTCAGCAGACACTCGCGGGTCTGGAGACTGTATAACATGGATTCCAGTTCGGCGATCTCGCCGGACTCGCAGGCTTTGAACTCGCCGGTACTGATATCCAGCCACGCGAAACCGTAACGGTCCTTGCCCGCAGACAACGCACAGAGGAAATTGTTCCGCCGCGGATTCAGCACCGAGGAATCCATGACGGTCCCGGGGGTAATGACCCGGGTGATGTTCCGTTTGACGATCCCCTTGGCCAGCGCGGGATCTTCCAGCTGTTCGGCGATCGCGACCTTGACGCCGGCATCCAGCAGTTTCGGCAGGTAGTTATCCACGGCATGATACGGGATCCCGCACATCGGGTAGCCGGCCCGTTTCGTCAGCACGATTTCCAGGATCTGGCTGGCCCGCCGCGCGTCATCGTAAAACATTTCATAAAAATCGCCCAGGCGGAAGAGCAGAATGGAATCTTTCGGCGCTTCCGATTTGACTTGCAGATACTGCTTCATCATCGGGGTCAGATTTTTTTCATCAGGGATCATTTTCGCTCCTGTTCTGTAGTTCGGTCAAAAAAACGGGTCCGGATGGTCTGCGCCGCGGCCTCCGCGGTCAGTCCGAACCTGGCCCGCAGTTCCGCTTCGGTTCCATGCGGGATCTTTTCCTCCGACGGCCAGGCAAAATGCAGAACGCCGCAGTGTTTTTCGGTAATCAGCAGCCGGTCGGCGAGAACATCCAGACCGGTGCCGGACAAAGTGTTTTCGAACGTGACCAGCGGCATCTTCAGCGCATCGGCACGCAGCAGTCCGGTATCCAGCGGTTTCAGGAAACGCACATTCACCACCCGGCAGGAAATACCGGCATTCCGTTTCAGAATATCGGCAGTCTCCAATGCGGTTCTAACCTCGCGTCCGACGGCCCAGAATGACAGGTCGCTGCCGTCCCGGACCACTTCCGCACGGCCTTTTTCCAACGGGGCACAGGACAGTTCACTCAAGCCGGAACCGCCGCGCGGGTAACGGATCATCACGGGAGACTTCAGTTCGTAACCCAGTTCCAGCATCGCAGCCAGTTCCGGTTCATTTTTCGGAACCATGATGCACAGATCCGGCATCGCCAGCGCAAAACTTTCATCATAGAGGCCATGATGCGTCGGACCGTCTTCCACCACACCTGCCCGGTCCGCGCAGATGATCACGGGCAGTTTCTGAAGACAGATGTCATGATACAGCGAATCCAGCGCGCGCTGGAGAAAAGTCGCATAGATCGAAACTACCGGATGCAGGCCGTTCGCGGCCAGACCTGCGGCAAAGGTCAGCGCATGCCCCTCGGCTATCCCGACATCGTAAAAACGATCGGGGAAACGTTCGGAAAATCCGGCCATCCCGGTACCCGAACGCATGGCGGCGGTAATACCGACGATTTCCGGATGTTTTTCCGCCAGCAGACACAAGGACCGGCCGAATTCACCCGAAAAATTCGGTTTGGCGCTTTTTTTCGCCAGTTCGCCGGTGTCGGGATCGAATCCGGACACGCCATGAAATTTCTCAGGCTGCTGAACCGCATACTGATACCCCGCCCCCTTTTCCGTGATCACATGCACGATCACCGGCCGGTTGAATTCGCGGATCCGCCGGAAAGTTTCGATCAGCTCCGGCAGTTTGTGACCGTTCACCGGTCCGATGTAGCGCAGCCCCAATTCCTCAAAAAAAATACCCGGCACGAACAGACTTTTGGTGGCTCCTTCGATTTTCTGGATCCCGCCGATAATCTCACTGCTCGCAGGCAGTTTTTTCAGCGCCATTTTCGCAAACGCCTTGAACCGGTTGTAGCTGTAACCCGTAATGATCCGGTTCAGATAATTCGGAATCGCTCCCACCGAGCGCGCAATCGACATCTTGTTGTCGTTGATCACAATAATCAGATTTTTGCAGGTGGACCGGACGTTGTTCAGCGCCTCCATGGAAAGTCCGCAGATCAGCGAACCGTCGCCGACCACCGCAACGACCTGTCCGTCTTTGCCCTGACTCTCATTGGCTGCCTCGAATCCGAGAGCTGCGGAAATCGAAGTCCCCGCGTGTCCGCTGATAAACGGATCATACTCCGATTCCGCCGGCGAGGGAAAACCGGAAAGACCGTTGTAACGCCGGATCGTCGAGAAACGATCCCGCCGTCCGGTCAGCAGTTTGTGCGCATAAGTCTGATGTCCCACATCCCACAGGATTTTGTCTTTCGGCAGATCGAACACCCGATGCAGAGCCACAGTCAGTTCCACCACGCCCAGGTTCGCCGCCAGGTGACCGCCGTTTTGCGAAACCGCATCCACGATTTCGCCGCGCAATTCCCCGCACAGCTGCGAAAGCTGGTCCGCTTTCAGTTTTTTGACGTCCGCCGGGGACTGTATCTGATCCAATATCTCATGTTTCCGTATCAATGCAACCGGTCTCCTGGTAAAAGATATGGCAATGTACCCGCAACACCGCAAAATATCAAGATTTTTTTTTATATTTTTTGCAAAACACCTTCTTTTTTTAAGAAAAGATTCTTTTTTTTGCTTTTTCGATTTGCCCTCTCCGTTTTATATGCTATATTTCACAATGTAAAGAATAATTTTTTAATTTATTGTTTCGGAAAAGGATTTTGATTATGGCTGAGACTGACAACACCGCCCCGGGCGGAGTGAATGATCCGGTACAAATGCGCAATACCGAAACCGCGGCTCTGAAAAGAATCCCGGTTTCACCGAATTCCGCTTCTGCTTCTTCCGCCGCCAAAAAGACGATCAAGCTCAAACCGCTGGTGACCGCCAGTGCCGACGGCTCATCTCCGGCTCCGGCTCCGGCACCAAAATCAGTGGCTCCGCCGTCTATCCTTATGAACCATAAGCCGGCGGCACCTCAAACGAGTGAAACGCCGAAATTCATGTCCACCAATACCGCTCCGATCGGCAAGATAGCCAAACCGACCCAGGAAAAGCCGATTCCTGCGGCAAACCTCAATGACGCCCCTACCAAGACGGTGTCCATTCCCAGACTGCAGGCGAAAATGACTGCAAAACCCGCAGTTCCCGTCAGTGCCCCGGCGGCCGGCACCACCTCGACCGCGACCGTAACGGTGCCTAAGACCGCTACCGTTGCAGTGCCCAAGATCACTCCGGCAAAGCCGCAGACAGCTCCGCCTCTCGCACAGGCGGTCAAAACCGCTACCGTATCGGTGCCCAAGGTCACTCCGGCACCGGCACCGGCTCCGGGTCCGGCGGTCAAAACCGCTACTGTATCGGTTCCCAAGATTACTCCCGCTCCGGCACCGGCTCCGGGTCCGGCGGTCCAAAACACCGCTACCGTTACCGTGCCAAAGGCCAATGCCGAACCGGCTGCCCAGCAGGAAGCTCCGGCAATTGCCACGCCAAAATCCCCGACAGTTGCACTTCCGACCGGGGATGCCGATTCCACCAGAACTCAGGGTATTCAAAAACAGGCAATCGACCAGGCGAAGATGCAATCCGGACTTCAGGGTGCAAAACCTGCTATCAAGCTCCGTCCTTCCACCGGTTCGCCGCAGACGCCGGAAACCTTGACTCCGGTTTCTCCGACCATCAAACTCGCACCCAAAGGCGATTCTGCCGTTTCTCCCGTACCGCCTGCTGAATCTGCCGCACCTGCTGAGCCTGCCGCTCCTGCCGAACCTGAAAAGGCAGCTCAATCCGAGGTCACGGTCACAACCAAGATCCCGAGAAAAACTCTTCAGCTGAAACCAAAAATGCCTGCGGCTTCCAACGAAGCACGGCTCAAAGAGCAGGGCGACATCGCCAACCAGAATATCAAATCCGGCGTCGAAGCCGGTGATCAGACCATCCAGCAGGCTGGGATGGATGATAACAAATCGGAAACCCCGGCTGAACAGGCTAATACGGGAAAAGGGAAAAAGGGTGCCGGCGAACCGAACATCATTTTTTCCATCTCTGCGATTCTGGCTTTTCTGGTCATCGGATATACCGTGTTTGCCCTGACTGCTCAATTCCTGAGCATCTGGGAAGGCAAACAGATACCCGTGGCCGGGTTCCAGCAGATTTTCGAGAAATCGAAAAAATAACGGATCGAACCGCACCGTCTGTCCAGGTGGTCTTTACGCCATGCAGGCACGGTTTTCCTGCGGCAGCACGCTTGTGCGCATGTCATGCGCGGTTTTCCCTGGGAGGCAGCATTCCATCGCACGTTGTGCGCGATTCCCTGTAAGTCTTATAAATCCTATAGGTCCTGTTTAAGTTCGCGGCAGCGTGGTTCTGCCGGTCAGGCGAGGCTAGCGTCCGCCAGTTTCTGGAGCTCCAGCGTCTGACGTGTCCGTTTCAAAACCAGCGCAGTATCCATTTCGGCCGGTTGTCCGGCAACGTCGCGGAGGAACCAGTCGATATAGCGCGGTCCCTGATAGGCTTCCGCTTCGATGATGCGCGGTTCGGTTTCCCCCTGGATCCACGCCTTGATCTGTTTTTCGATGCAGTTGAATTCGATCACGCCTTTGGTGCCCCAGACCGTGAACCGCCAGTACTGCGGCATCTTGTAGCCGTGCGAATCGGGTTCCGCATAAGAAACATCCCCCAGCACCCCGCAGCCGTTTTCCAGCACCAGCATGAACTGCGCCGCATCGTTGAAACAGTCGCAGCCCGAATCGAATGCCTTCCAAGTCCGCGCCGCCGTGAAGGACTTGATTTCCAGACCTGTCAGCCACGGGATAAAATCCATTGCGTGAATGGCGATATCGTTGATCGTCCCGCCGTGTTTGCCAGGCTCGAAATACCAGTGCGGACGGCTCCCGACCAGCAGCGGATGCTGTCCCCCGAACTGGATCTGCGTGATCTTCCCCAGCTGGCCGCTCAACACCAGTTCCCGCGCCTTGACGAAATGGTCAGCGGTCCGCAGATCCAGCATCAGGCCGACCGCCAGATGTTTTTCCTTCGACAGTTTTTCGATCTCGTCCAGCTCGTTCAGCGACGTGCACAGCGGCTTGTCAGCGATGACATGCTTGCCCGCTTTCAGCGCGGCTATCGCGACCGAGCCGCGTTTGCCGTAATAATCGCCGATGGCGACGATATCGCAGGGGGCTTCGGCAAGCATCTGAGTCAGCGAGGTATAAACCGGAGCTTTCGATTCCGGATGCGCGGACAGAAATGCCTGACGTGCTTCGGCATCTTCTTCGCAGATCGCGCTGATTTCCAGTTCAGGGGATTTGACCGCTTCATTGTAAAGAGAATTGATGTGTCCGTGCCGGAGTCCGGCAAATGCGATTTTTTTCATGGTATTTCCTTTTTTTTATCACTGGAATCATAGGTCTTATAAGTCTTATAAGCCTTATAGGTCCTATAGGTTGTTTTTCAGTATTTCTGCGGCATTCACCACCTTTTCCATCAGGGCCGGCTGATCGAGCTCCGACAATTCCCGGTATATCTCCCGAAGCAATGCAAGTACTTTTTCCCGCTGCACATTTTTCTCCGCATTTCTGGTCCGGTGCATCCGTTCCCGGATACCTCCCTTTTCCGCAAAATGCTGTTCCAGACTCTTCAAATGACGGTCCAGCAGATAATTCGTCTGATGGATCAGCGAAATCATCACATTGCAGAAGAGTTCCGGCGTATTGTTCCCTTGCTCCAAATAAGTCTTATAAGTCTCATAGGACTTATTCTTTTCGCCGCTCAACTCCCGGATGGCCAATATCCGCAGGTCGGTTTTCTCCCACAGCGGCAGATCGCGGGTTCTCAGATGATCACGGTAATCTTCCAGCAGATCCTCCAGACTGGCCCTCGCCACGCCGATCAGTTTGATTTCCGTTTCCGTGCTGGTTCCGGATGCCATACATCCTTCGACGATATTCTGTTTCCCGCTCCGGGCAGCCTGGATCATCTGGTCGATGGTGCGGTCGCCTTTTTTCAGAAAACGATTGCAGAAATCAACCGTTCCATCATATATCACCACACTGTTCCGGTAGGATCCCAGTTCCTGATAATTGCCGTGAACAGGAATGATTTGCGACATGATCTCACCTTAACTTTTTTATAGGTCTTATAAGTCTTATAGGTCCTATAGGATTTATTGGTCTCAGGGGCACCACTGCGGGAGACTCCGTCACTTGGCGCCGGCCTGCGCCGGTTTCTGATTCTGCTGATTTTTCTGCTGGTTTTTCAGCTGCAGCTGTTTCAGCTGTTCCTGCCGGCGCTTCATCGCAGCTGCACGTTCCTCCTGAAGGCGTTTCAGGTAATTCTGCTGCCTGATCTTGGTATTTTTCAGCACCAGCGCTTCGTACTGCTCTTTGCTGATCCGGGGAGGTTTCGCCTTCAGGAATTTCAAGCAGGCTTTCTGTTGCTCCTTGAATTTCTGCACAGCGGCAACATAACGCCCGCTGGATTTAGCCCTGACGGCAATCGTCATTTCATTGACAAATGCCCCAAATTTAAGGAGTTCAGCCCGATACTGCAGATACCATTCCTGACGGATATGTGTCACCTCTATCAATTCGAAATTGGCCATCAGCGAATTGTATTCGGACATCAGACTGGCGAAATCCAACCTAGAAATGTAAGTGGGTTTCGCCGTTTTTTCATCTGAATTCTTTTTTTCGTCAGCCTCCGCTTTATCTTCGTCCTCCGAAGCATCTTCATCATCGTTTTTGCTGCCCGGCAGTTTTGCCGGGAGCTTGAGCTCCAGCAGTTTTTTCTGGATCTGACCGTTCATCACGTAGTCGATCTGACTTTGGGTCAATGCCGGTTTTTTCGGATCAAATTTGGCGCTGCGGCCAGACGGACGTGCAGATGCGGTCGTCGACGGTTTCGCAGATGTCGCCGGGCCGGGGTTTTTCTTCTCGGCAGTTGTTTTCTGCTGAACAGTGGTTGTTGTCTGACGGCCGCGGTAGCGGCGGGTCGTGCGGTATTGCTGGGCGGAAAGGGAAATGGTCAACGAAACGACCGCCAGAATCAAAAAAAGCTTATTCCACATAACGATACCCCGCGATCTTCCATTTTCCGGTATTGGCATCCTTGGCCATTTCTACGATCAGTTTGGTTTCACCTGTGATTTTATCTACCCCGTAATCATAGGAGCCAACCGTTGTAGTTGTTTTAGTTTCATCCAGGGAAGGTGCAGTTCCGCTGCTGGGGGTTATGATTTGATAGGTATCACCAAGTTTCCGGACATAACCCGTTTTCAGGAATTTCGCTTTGGCCTCGCAAGTTGGAGGGGTTTCACCGGCAGGGGTATATTCTCCATCTCCATTCCAATCTACAAACGCAGGAGCTCCGCCAATATCTTTGATGGACTGTGCCAGAACAATGATATATACATGTTCATCATTATCGTCTGCCTTGAACAGGTTCATGAAACGGGTCGCATATTGTTCTCTTACCAGTTTGCTGCCGGCATTGGCATCCGGAGTACCGGACACACCGGGATAAAGCAATGCCCTGCGCAATTTTCGCTGGATGCTTTTCAATTTGGTCTGTGCAGTGGAGGAAAGATCACCATATCCGGGGATTTTTGTAAAATCCGACTCCGTCGAGTCTGGATCCAGCAACACATCCGACCGGTTTCTGAACGGCAGGATCATGCTGCGTTCCATCAGCAGATGTGCCAGGCAGGTTGCCGTGCAGCTGTCGGAATGCTGTTCCAAGAGACACGATGAGGAATTGCTGCAAACCACGTTTTTCGTCGTTCCTGCAACTGTATCTGCGACATACGGATCGACAGCTGGCCCGGTTGTAATCAAATTTGTATACCAGTTGACGGTCGTTCCCTCAGATGCGGCAGTATCTTTATTGAAGACCCATTCGAAAACTTTATGATATCTGGCATTGAGATCGATTTTTCCCTGAACGTCTTTCCGGTAAGTCGTATCGCTGAATTTGATCTGATCTAGAATATTCGCGTCTCCCTGGGCAAAAGAGCCGCCGCCTCGGGCATTGTAACCGGTTTCCGGTTCAAAAACCCGGACCCGGCCCAGATTTAAGGTTTTGAATGCTTCCGCTCGGGAAATGAAACCCAGTTCCCAGAAAGATCTCATCGGGGCATGACGGATATAGGACGAGGACAATCGGCTGGTACTCGAACAGGCAGGATCCGTTGCACTTTCCAATGTTGTATCCTCAAGCGAGGTTCCGTCTGCATTCATTTCCTTATCCTTCAGCAGCGCAACCGGGTTGCCTGAAGAATCTTTTACCGGGCTGTTAAGATGGGACGTGGAAGTTTCATTGCCGTCCGAATCAGCAAGTGTGCCCGGATAATATTCGGCAGCGGTCAGTTTGGACTCGTCCAAAGTTTTCGATCCCTGCGCCTCCGGATTGTCTGGCTTGACAGTCCAATCTGTCTTGTAATGATTGACCAGCGGATCTTTCGCCTCGTAGACAATGAACCAGACCTTTTCCGGAGCAAAATCTGTCATCGTAGCAGGAAAGGCCTTCGAATCCAGCCGGGCCACATCCCGTTGTTCACCGTCATATTTCAACACGACAGTCTCAGGGGTAGTGAACGATGCAGCATCATTCCAACTTGAATTTCGCCATTTGATCGTCATTCTCCGGGCCATCGCATTGGCAATTTCCTCTGCCGTGCCAACACTGGTTTTGGTGGTGATTGTAAGGCTGCGGATCTTTATTCTCAAAGTCTGCTGTAATCCGGTCTTATCTGCTTTCCAGAATTTGTTGGCTTTCGTATAGCCGGGCGAAGTATTCCAATCGCCGGATTCCTGCAACATAGAGAAATTCGACCAGCCTAATCCCGGACCATCTGTGCTGTCCATTTTCTTGATTTCGGTGGAGGAACTGGTTTCGAGGTTCTCAACATTTGCAGTTCCCTCCCCTGATCCCGGGATCTGGACTTGGATCCTATCGACGTCGGTGTGAACCATTTGTGCATTCAGTATGCCGTCTGCACCAATCAAATTATTCCCCAGGTTGTCGACCGTGGTCTGCGGATCAGGGGTCTTGCCCGCTTTCAAAAATTTGGTCGGGGTAAATCGCAGGGTTATACCGGGAAAACTGATTTTCGATTCCTTCATATCGGCAGCCGGACCGAAAGGATAAATCAGTTCAGCCCCGGTATCCAGCGTCATGTAGTAAACAGGCTGATACTTATAGGTGATCGTGCCGGCCTCGTCATCTTTACTTACAAATTCTGGTATGACTTCGGCCTTCAACCGCACGAGAAATCCGATTTCATTCAGCATCGGATGGCGGCCGATTCCGGCATATGTCGGCGGATTCGTCAGCCAGTCGCCGGATTGATCGGAAACTGTTGGATATGGTTTACTGGTGCTGGGATCGATCTCGGTCGGTCCCGGCCGATTGTACTGAATGATGTTGGCTGCGATCTGCTTTTTCATGATATCCGCAGTCCAATCTGTTCCTGGAATGGAATACGTCCAGTTCTTCAGCCAGGGGATAAATGAAATGGAAGTTTTCGTGCTGGCCGGATCAGTGGGGTATTTGATATTTGCATCCGAGGTATCTGCCCCTTCACCTATCAGCTTGGTCACAGATATTTTATCCTCGTCTGCCCAATCCTCCGAAGATGTCGGCATATTAAAGCGCAGGTACAATTCATCTTCAGTCTTTTTCCCATTATTATCGGTATCAATCCAGAAAGCTTCCGGGGAGGGTCCCAGCTGGATCCGGTAGCCGTCTTTCAGTAAGTTTTTTTTCTTGTCCGCATCCAAATCTTTGAATGCAGCGGCGAATTCTTTAAACGTTCTGAATTTGATCCATGCGGCGGAATCCGCATTCTTGTTCAGACCAGTGTCTCCGTTAAACAGAGAATATACCCCGATCTCTTTTTCGGAAAAACCATAACGTCCGGAAACAGTTGTCTGTCCTCGATTACCCACAGGATCCAGATGTCCGGAGTCCGGAACGATAGCGAAGGCATAACGACCGATGATCGGATTTTTGTGGCTGACCGGGTTTTGTTCCGGGCCGTAAACATACTGCCAGCGGGCGGTATTACTCTGAATTGCACCCGAGTCATTGGTCACCCGGTAGAGTTCCACTCCATCCAGAACGGTATCCATCTTATGCAGGAAGTCCTCCTCAGATCCTCCAATGGAACCGGAACTGTAAGCAGAATCCGCGATCAGATTGTTCTTGACAACCCATGCTGCCCGGGCGAAAGCAATGTTTTTGGCAATATGCCGGGCATAGTCTGCAGATGATGTGTTATCCGCAATTTTCCGATTCAGCAAGGCCGTAGAGGCGAATCCCAGAGCCATAACAGTCAGCAGACCGAGAATGCCCAGAGTAAATATAACTGCAACTCCGCGGGATTTTTTCCGGTTCGGGATTGAAATGTATTTTTTCATAATAGTTTCATTCCTTTCCACGTTCTTCATTATTAGTAAGTTACCCGGTCAACCAGCGAAACCGCCCGGGTGAACCGCTGACAGCCGTTGAACAGGATCGCCTCGGTTGTATCATCATTTCCAAGAATAGAGCCGCCCTCATTCAAAATCTCTTTAACGGATTTTTCATCCGAAGATTCTGTTCCGTCAGCCTTCAGATATTTGAATTTGGAAGAACCCTCAAAAAACGCCTTGATGCCGGCATCATTTGTCAACCGGTTCAGCAGTTTTTCATGTGCATCATTGGACAAGATGATCATGGAAACCATTACAATATCCGGAAATTTGTCACTTGCGGAAGCAGAAACGGAAATGGGGGTATTAAGTGCTTTTCGCTTATAAGCTGTAACGCTGAAATCCAAAACGTTTTCCGCAAGGCAATAACTCTCATTTTTCCAGGCAGGACTGCCAGACGGGCCGGTCATATCAGTTATCCAAGCGGTTTTTCCGCTCCGGGTAAACCAATTCCCGGACGGGATAGCTGTTCCCGCAGTGAAAACATCCGATTCCTTTTTTTCATACCGGTAAACTTTCCAAGTGTCACTGTCCCATCCATAAGCAATCTGGGCATTGCCGTCTTCCTTCTGGGCGGCGAAAACAACTTCGTTCGGTTTATCTTTATCGATGCTGAAAAACTGGTAGTTGGAATCATGGTCTACTTCATAATAGGCACAGGTCAAATCATTGGCGATAATGTCCATGGTGGTTTTGGCAGATTCGAAGAGTTCCGCTTTGTTGCCGGTGCGTTCCCAGACTCCTTGGGCAGCGGAGAAGAACTGCATCAATGCCAGCATCAGCAGGGAAAATACGCCCATGGACACCAGAACTTCCAGCAACGTGAAGAATGTTTTTTTATTTTTTCGCATCAGAAGCCTCCGTCATTCTTTGAAAACGTCATAGACATACAGTCTCTTTTCCCGGTTGGCATAGGGCAATACAGCCGGCCAGCTGGCCTCGATATAAACCCTGCGGACTTTGTCCGTGTCGGATCCCGTAAAGCCGTCTATGGCTGTTGTTCCGCTCTGCCACATGGTAATCAGAGCATTGACGGAACCATCGGCAGATTCAATGGCGAAAACATTGGAATTACTGGTTGAGTAAAGCCCGGAAAACCCACTGCTGGATAAACTGGTTTTGGATCCCCAAAATGTTACTGCGGGTTCGACCTTTGATGAACTGACCGTATTAGCAACTCGGTTAAAATTTCTCAAATAATTGCTTTCCAGATATCCCAGGAAAGAATCGGAAACCAAACCGATATAGTTCTGATTGTTGGCGGCTTTATTCGCCTCGATGGCGGGCGGGAACAGCGCCATTACGCCGGCTATGCCGATCCCTACGATCGCGATCGCCATCGTGACTTCGATCAGATTGAAGCACGTGCGGAACAGATTTTTTTTCATTTCAGGCAGTCCCTTTCCGTTTCTATACGATTATTCAATGGAATAGTATCACCGAAAACGGCAAATCGCAAGCCGGAAATGAAAAAAATACTGATTTTTTCCGGATATTTTCCCGGGAAAACCGCAAAACCGCCGGAAACGGCTCCTGTTTCGCGCTTCTCCGCACCGGGGTCAGCAGATTTTTCTTATAGGCCCTATAAGCCTTATAGGACCTATAAGTCTTATAAAGTTTGTGTTCCCCGCTCTCAGTAAGGAGAATTGGGCTGATAGAAATATTTGGCGTTGGCGGGAGTAATCACATCCGCCGGAATGACTTCGCGTTTGGATTTGGCCGTGGGTTTTCCTTTGGCTGCCGCGACCGCAAATTCGATGCCGTAGGCAATCATCCGCGGAGGATAGGTCACATTGACCGGCACCAGCGGATCTTTGTCCAGAACGCGCTTGACGATGGCCTTGGCTCCGCCGCCGCCGATGAAGAACTGGATGTCCTTGCGTTTGGATTCGGCATAGGCTTTGAGTGCGCCGATCAGGACATCGTCGTCACCCGCCCAGACGGCATCGATCTTTTTGTATTTCTGGAGGAAGTTCTCCATGAGTTTCAGACCTTTTTCCTGGCTCCAGTTGGAAGTCTGGGATTCGAGAATCCTGATCTCGGGATATTTTTTCATGACATTTCTGAACGCATTGACGCGGAGGGTATTGACCTCGCAGGGAACACCTTCCATAATGAGAATATCGCCCTTCCCTTTGAGACGCTTGGCCATTTCTTCTGCGCAGCGGCGTCCGAATTCGGCATTGTCGCCGGCCACGGTGAGATCCTGAATGTTCTTGTCGAGTCCGCGGTCAACCACGACCAGATAAACGCCGCGGTCTTTGACTTGCGAGCAGATGCCGGTCAGGGGAGCGGGTTCATGCGGCAGCACGACCAGAGCCTTGATCCCCTGCACCATGAGATTTTCGATCTTGTTGACCTGTTCGGACGAATCTTTGGCAGTGGAAAGGATGATTTCGAGTTTGGGGTTTTTGCGTTCGAGGTCTTTCTTGGCCTGTTCGGCCCAGTAGACGACGCCGCCGGTCCAGCCGTGGTCGGCGCTGGGGATGGAGACCCCGATGCGGATCTTGCCGTCGTCCTTTTTCCCGCATCCGGTCAGGAGCAGGAGTGCGGCGCAGAACAGAGCGGAGAGTGAGATGAAACGGATTTTCATGATGCTGATTCCTTCTATGAATTAATCGTTGTTTTGACGCTGGATGAGGACCGCGACAATGATGATGAGGCCCTTGACCAATCCCTGAAGATTGACCGGAGCGCCCCACATGTCGAGGGCATTGGAAATGATGCCGAGGATGAAAACCCCGGCGACCGTGCCGGCGATGGAGCCTTTACCGCCGTTCATGGCGGTGCCGCCGATGATCGCGCCGGCAATGGCGTCGAGTTCATAGGAAAGGCCGGCATCGGTGGAACTGATGGAATTGAGGCGGCTGCTGAACAGAAAAGCGGCAATGCCGGCAGCCAGTCCGGCCAGCAGATAGGTGCCGA
>JAZUCR010000506.1:0-4519 GCA_045639225.1 Victivallales bacterium | reverse complement strand
CGCATCCTGCGCAGAATATCCGGGTCGTGAATTCCACCCTGCGGGGAACCGTGATTCTCGCGCCGGTATTCCAGAATCACCGGGCGGAAGAATATCCGGTCATGGATATTCTGTTCAGCGGAGTGAATTTTCCGCAGCCGCCGGAGAAATTCTGCAGCAAAACACCCGGACGCAAACTGAAGTTCCAATTCATCGGCTGTTCCGGTGAAGGATGGATCTTACCCAAAGAAGCGGGAAAATAAATTTCCGCGAAAGAAAAGGCTCTGTTCCCCGTATGGGGCGGCAAATGTCAGTATGGGTTTTATGACTCCATGGAACCCTTGGAATTCATTCGCTCTCGTCATTGGTTTTTCCGCGGTCTCGAGTTTCATAATCCCATGGTCTTATGAATTTCCGGGATTCCAGGGAATCCGATACTGTGATTTTTCGTGTTTTTATGTAGTTTTTTCATTTTCCTGCTTGAAAAAACATCTTTTTCCGGTTATATTTCCATGATGCCGATAATTGAGGCATGAATTATCGGCATCATGATTTTCTATTTGAATCTGATTTGTGTTGGGAAATATCAGAAAAACATCAGTCCGGCAAGTCAAATATTATCTCACCATGAGGAAAACAGAGTCAGGGATATATTTCCATACCATGAGGGAGACTGAGCCGAGGGGAAACCGGTCATTTCAGATTGTTGAAATACCAGCGGACAGCCTCGCGCAAACCGTCGCGGATCTGCCATTGCGGACGGTAGCCGAGCCATTCACCGGCCAGGGAAATATCGGCCAGCGAATGCGGGATGTCGCCGAGGCGGGGCTCATCATGGACCGCTTCCACCGCTGACACGGCGGGATCGAGTTCCGCAAGCAGTTCCCGCAGCAGCAGGAACAGTTCGTTCAAAGTCGTTCTGGCGCCGCAGGCGATATTGTAGCAGCGGTTGACCGCTTCGGACCGGGCATCCAGCGCCAGCAGATTGGCGGCAACCACATTGTCCACATAGGTAAAATCGCGCGAGAAACTGCCGTCCCCGTGGATCACCGGCGCCTGATGGTGCATGAGACTCATGGTGAATTTCGGGATCACGGCGGCATAAGCGCCTTCCGGATCCTGCCGCCGTCCGTATACGTTGAAATAGCGCAGACCGATCGTTTCCATACCGTAGATCGCCGCGAAATTCAGCGCGATCAGTTCATCGGTGTATTTGCTGACGGCATAAGGCGAAAGCGGCATGCCGGTATGGGGTTCCTGCTTCACCGGTGCCTGGTCGCTGCCGTAAACCGACGAGCTCGAAGCATAGACAAAACGCTTCACCCCGGCATCGCGGGCGGCGATCATCATATTGGCAAAACCGGAAATATTCACCGCGAACGAGGTCAGCGGATCCTTGACCGACCGGGGCACCGAGCCCAACGCGGCTTCGTGCAGGATATAGTCCTGCCCGGCAGAGGCTTTCCGGCAGGTTTCCAGATCGCGGATATCACCCTCGATCAAAGTAAAGTCGGGATTCGAAGCAAAAGGAACCAGATTTTCCCGTTTCCCGGTGGAAAAATTATCCAGCACGGTCACGCGGTGCCCTTTAGCCAGCAGTGCTTCCACCAGTGCGGAACCGATAAAACCGGCCCCGCCGGTCACCAGCACAGACGCATGTTCCTTCATGGTCACAGCCTCCCGTCCACCAGCTCGCGCGGCAGTATGCCTTTGATGTCGTAAATCACCGTATGGGCCTGCTTGAGCGCGGCCAGATCGAGTTCGCGGAACTGCCGGTGGGAAACCGCCAGCACGACCGCATCGTATTCAACTCCGGCAGGGATCTCCCGGCTCGAATTGAGTCCGTATTCCTTTTTGACTTCCTCCGGATCGGCCCAGGGATCGCAGAGATCGACCTTGCAGCCGAATTCCCGCAGACCGACGGCGACATCCACCGCGCGGGAATTGCGGATATCCGGACAGTTTTCCTTGAACGTGACGCCGAGCTGGAGCACGCGGGACCCGAGGATCCGGCATTCCTTCCGGATCATCAGTTTCACGATCTCCGAAGCGACGTATTTGCCCATGCCGTCGTTGATGCGGCGTCCGGCCAAAATCACTTCCGGCAGATACCCCAGCGCCTGCGCCTTGTGGGTCAGATAATAGGGATCGACGCCGATGCAATGGCCGCCGACCAGGCCGGGCTTGAACGGCAGGAAATTCCATTTGGTCCCCGCCGCGGCCAGGACTTCCTGCGTGTCGATGCCGATCAGATGGAAAATCTTGGCCAGCTCGTTGACGAAGGCGATATTCAGGTCGCGCTGGGAATTTTCGATCACCTTGGCCGCTTCCGCCACCTTGAGCGAACTGGCTTTGTGGGTGCCCAGCGTGAGGATGGAATTATACAGCGCATCGACCGCATCGGCGGCTTCCGGCGTGGAACCGGAGGTGATTTTCAGAATCTTGGTAAGCGTGTGTTCATGGTCGCCGGGATTGATCCGTTCCGGACTGTAGCCGCAGAAGAAATCCCGGTTGAATTTCAGACCGCTGCAGCGTTCCAGCACCGGCACGCATTCCTCCTCGGTGCAGCCGGGATAGACCGTGCTTTCATAGATCACCAGGGCGCCCGGATGCAGGACTTTCCCGACCGTTTCACTGGCTTTGTAAAGCGGGTTCAGATCGGGCCGTTTATATTGATCCACCGGAGTCGGCACCGTGACAATGAAAATATCCCGGTCCCGCAAATCTTCCGGGTCGGAAGAATAATGCAGATTCACAGCGGAGGCCAGTTCCGCGGGAGAAGTCTCCAGCGTGGGATCCTCGCCCCGGCGCAGAGCATCCAGACGGGATTGCTTTACGTCAAAACCGACCGTATCGAAATGTTTGCCGAACTCGACCGCCAGCGGCAGCCCCACGTAGCCCAGGCCGATCAGTCCGACCTTGGCGCTCCGGTCCGAAATTTTACGCAGCAAATTTTTCATCTGTCCATCATTTCCGTTCTGTCATTTTTCAATAATATATCTGCAAAACGGACAATATCAAATTCAAAGCGGTGATTTTGCCTGAATTTTCAAAGATTCATGCGGTAAGAGGAGATTTTGCCTGATGCATCGGTTTTTCGCGTCAACAGCGAGATCGGACTAGTCGGACGAGTCCGACAAAGTTTGTGGGAACTTGGGATAACTTTCGGCTCCCGATTTGCGCAGAAAAGCTGTTTTTTTGACTGTTTCCGCTTCCTATCGCTCAAAAAACCGATTTTTTTAAGCATATCTGTAGTCTATTGCTCAAAAAATCGCATTTTTTGAGCAATAGGATTTGACAATGTGCAAAAAACGGAATATATTGAGCATCGGCATTGAAATACTGTCATGTTTTTTACTGGAGAATGTTAAAGATGAAACAGGATGCGTTGGCTTTATTACCTCCATCTGTAGAACTTGAAACTAAAAAGGTTTTGAAACGTGTCAATGAAGCCAACCGGGAATTGGCTTTGTTAAATGGTTTTTCAAGGACTATTCCCAATCAGTATATTTTGATCCGGGCACTGAGCTTGCAGGAAGCCAAAGACAGTTCCGAGATCGAAAGCATTATCACAACAACGGATGAATTGTATCAGGCAGAGCTTTTCGAGAAGGAATCGACTTCACCTCAAGCAAAAGAAGTCCGTAACTATGCTGAAGCGTTATTGCAGGGATATGACCAAATCCGCAAGGGCGAATTGCTTACCGTCAATAATATTTGCACCATTCAGCGGATTCTGGAGAAAAATGATGCAGGGATCCGCAAACAAGCAGGAACCACTCTGAAAAATGCAGCTACAGGAGAAATCGTTTATACTCCGCCGCAGGATTATGACACGGTCATTGCCTTATTGGGGAATTTGGAACAGGTCATCAATTCAGACGATTTCTGGCCGGATGTCGATCCGCTGATAAAAATGGCCGTCATTCATTATCAGTTTGAAAGCATCCATCCTTTTTATGATGGAAACGGGAGAACCGGCAGAATCATCAATGTTTTGTATTTGGTCTTGAAAAAATTGCTCGATGCACCGATCCTGTATCTGAGCCGATATATCATCAGCCATAAAAGCGACTATTACAGATGTCTCCAGGAGGTCCGCACCCAGAATAACTGGGAAGACTTTATTCTCTTTATTCTCGATGCAGTCATAGAAACATCCAAGATGACTGCGGCGACGATAAAAAAGATAGACGAGTCCATGTTGAGGACAAAAAGATCCCTTCGTGAAAAATTCAAATTTTACAGCAGGGATCTTGTAGATGCTCTTTATCTGTTCCCCTATACCCGCATTCAGCATTTGCAGGATCATTTGCATATCAGCCGCAATACTGCAGCTTCATATTTGAATAAACTGGCTGATCGGGGTATCTTACAAAAAATGACCAGGGGGAAGAATGTGTATTTCATCAATAGGGAGCTGTTTCAAATATTATCGACAATCCCATGCGGAACCGATAATGCCGCGATAGAGATCGTAACGGATAATGGCCGGAAAAACAGTTGACTATTGAAAAGAATACCTGACGAAAAGTTCTCC
>JAZUCR010000505.1:0-4550 GCA_045639225.1 Victivallales bacterium | reverse complement strand
TCTGGACACGCTGCCGGAAGGCTTCGAAATCGTCGGCGTGGGCGACTTCAACGGCGATGGCACCGATGATGTGCTGCTGAAGAGCGGGAATTATTACGGAGCGTGGCTGGTGAACAACGGCAATGCGGCGGGCTGGATGGGCCTCGGCGATCTGGGCGATGTTACGGTCGAACAGATCGCGGACTTCAACGGCGACGGCACCGATGACTTGCGGATCCGGACATCTGCGGGCGACCTCGGCGCGCAGCTGGTGATGGGCGAAGACAGTTTGAGCTGGAAATATTACGGCTCGGTCGGCAGTGAATGGAGTACCAGCCTGGCTGCACTCGCCTGAGTGCAGCTGGAAAACCGGTGATCTCGCGTCATCACACGCAGTGCGCGCTTCCCCAGTATTCCTAGTAAGTTCGCGGGGGTCCTTCGCCGCAGGGATTTCAGCCCGGGATCAGTCTTCTTTCCCGAACAGCCATGCCGCGACGCTTTGCAGCTGTTCCCGCATCAGTCCGTAGGTCAGAACTACGTTTTTCGACTCATCGGGGATCATCTGTTCGCGGTAGGGATTGGAGGAGATCTGAATGACCGGTTTGCCCAGCTTCTGCAGATCCTGAACCAGTTTGAAACTGGAATTTTCCACGTCGCCGCGGTCGTAATCCGTCGTGATCAGGATCACATCGACGGCATCTTTGAACTGTTCCGCCAGACCGAGCGCGCGGTCGGTGTTCTTGCCGTTATAATCGATATAGGTCAGATTGCCCGTGTACTGCCTGAGAAAATCGTAGAACATGGAAGGACGGTTCCAGTGGTCGTTCCGGTTGATCTGAATGTCCGTGACCCGGTCGATCACCAGCAGACTCTGTTTCGGAGTCAGAGGCAGTAGACCCTTTTCCATGCGAAGGGTCCGGCGGACGGTCCGGCTCATCTCCGCGGACAGAGTCTGAAACTCCGGAGCTTCGATGATCTCTTCGGTTTTGGAAATGTCCACGATCCCGCCGTTTTCGAAGAGCCCGTGCGCCGCCTTCAGCTTCCAGACGCGCAGGATGCTCTCGTCGATGCGGCTTTCTTTGATGCGGCCGTCTTTCACCGCGTGTTCCAGATTTTCGATGAGTTCGCCGCGCAGGGCGTTCTCGTCTTTCAGCAGGATCAGATCGGCTCCGAAATTGATGGTCCGGACGGCGGCTTCCGTCACACTGTAACGTGCCATCAGTCCGCCCATGGTGAAGGAATCGGTCGTAATGACGCCGTCATATCCGAGCTCGCCGCGGAGCAGGTCTTTGATCAGGAATTCGGAGACGGTCGCCACTTCGGCATCCGGATCGAGATTGGGGAATACGGTGTGCGCCAGCATGACCGCTTCGACCAGTCCCTGGCCGATCAGTTCCTGGTAAGGTTTCACATGAATGTTCATCATGTCTTCTTTGGAAGCATTGATGATCGGCAGTCCGTAGTGCGCATCCTGCGCGCTGTCGCCCCGTCCCGGATAATGTTTCAAAGTGCCGATCACATTGCCGGCCTTGAGTCCGCGCAGATTGGCTGCGGCGCAGCGGGTCACCAGATCCGGATTGGCTCCGAAACTCCGCGTCGAGATCTCGGGATTGTTCGGATTCACGTTCACGTCCACCACGGGTGAATGGATCCAGTCGATGCCGATCGCTTTCAGCTGTTTTGCCATGGCGCACCAGCCGCGTTCCAGCAGTTCGACCGCATCGGCGTCGCCGAATCCCATCGCATTGGGCATGCTCATCAGATACGGGGGAGCAAAATTGCCGCCGTAGGATTCGCAGTCGGTGACCATGTGGACCGGGATCCCCAGTCCGCCGTGTTCCCAGGCGAGCGTGCGGAAATCATTGAGCCATTGCGCATAAGCCTTCGCCGAAAAGAACGGCGGATGAACTTTCGTATCCACGAATTTTTCATGGAGCTGCGGCGGACGGTTCACGTTTTCGGAACCTTTGGCGTCGGGCGGCAGATAACGGCTGAATTTGCGGCAGCCGTTGGGGGAGATCCGCAATCCGCCCAGTCCGTATTTTTTCGTGAAATCCAGCAGCCACGGATCGGGCATGACGCCGGAGACCCCGAACACCATCATCTGCGCCAGTTTTTCCCTCAGCGATAGTTTTCCCAGCAGTTCGTCGAATTTTTTATTCATGGAGAGTTCCTTTCCAGATTGATCCGCCGTTATCGGGTTCTGCCGGACGATTGAAACGGGTCAGGAGTTCGTCCTGGACCGACGCGAATTGTCCGGCGAGAAAAAGTTCGAGATAGTGTTCCAGCAGCTGTTCCCAGCAGTGTTCTTCTTCGCCGGGAATGATCGGGTAAAACCAGGCGCCGACGCTCCGCGCCGCCTCGAGATCGCCGGCCGCGTCACCGATCATCAAAATATGGGCGCCGTCGAAACGGGTCCCCGCGGCGGCTTTCAGCTGGGCGCTTTTGGAACCGGATTCCAGCCCGTAAAGCGCGGTGACATGATCCAGCAGATTTTCCTTTTGCCAGTCGGTGCGCAGACTCTTTTCCGTGGCGGAGGAAATGACCGCGATTTCCGCCCGGTCCTCCGCCCGTTTCAACACCGGCAATACCCCGCGGAACGGTGGTAATTCCCTGACTTTTTCCTCGAAATACCGGTCGGACAGACAACTCCACTCCAGCAGCTGACGCAGGAACGGCGAATCATGTTCCGCCAGATAGTTTTGGAGAGAAGTATTGGAAGGCTTTCCGGCATTCAGGAACCCGTCGATTCTGCTGTATTCGGGCACGGGTATGCCATCTTTTTCGAGACGCTGCAAAAACAGTTTCATGCCGAGGAACCGGTTGATGCCGCGGGTGGCCGAGTACAAATTGATGAATTCCCAGATCTCATAAATTTTCCGGGCATTTTCCTGCAGTCCCCAGATCTCGAGCAGAGCCGGGATAAAGGCATCACGATGTTTGATAGTCATGCTGTCGAACGCGGTGCCGTCTGAATCGATCCCGATCAGATAATGTTTCATACAAAACCTTCGCGAAAAATCATCGGTCATAATAGGAAAAATGCGGTGGCCAAAGGTGGAAAATGGTGCCGAAGAAGGGACTTGAACCCTTACGCTCTCGCGAGCGCCAGATTTTGAGTCTAGTGCGTCTGCCATTCCGCCACTTCGGCTGATCTTGACCGTAAACATACCCCACGATCCCAAAAAATCAAGCCCGAAAGCAAAAAAATACGGTTTTTTTCTTGAATAAAAGACCTTTCACAATTATATTGCTCACCTGATCGAAATTTTCAATGGGAGATGTCAGAATGAATAAGGAAATCGTACTGGGTTTCGATATCGGCGGAACCAAAATCGGCGTGGGTCTGGTTTCGACCGACGGCAAAATTCTCGGCAGCAGACGGATCGAAAATAAAGACACGTATCCGGAAGATATTCTGCCGCAGCTCGTCAAGGCCGCACAGGATATCACCGCCGAAAACAATATGAAAGTCACCGATACCGCCGGATTCGGCATCTCCGCACCTGGCCCGGCCGATGTCGCCAACGGCATTCTGACCGCTCCGCCCAACAACATCCACTGGCGCAATGTGCCCATCCTGCAGTATTTGAAGGAAAATCTCGGCATTCCCGGTTTTTTTGAGAACGATGCGAACTGCGGAGCGCTCGCGGAAGGGTTCTTCGGAGCCGGCCGCGGCGTGAACGATTTCATTTATCTGACCATGTCCACCGGGATCGGCGCCGGGATCGTGACCGGCGGCACGCTGGTCCGCGGGACCGGCCTTTACGGCGGCGAAGTCGGACACACCGTGCTCGAAATCCACAGCGACCGCAAATGCGGCTGCGGCATGTACGGCTGTTACGAGGCGTACTGCTCCGGACGCAATATCGCGCTTTATCTGCAGGCGAAACTGAAAGATCAGCCGGATCATCCGATCGTGAAATTTGCCGGCGGCAAAGTGGAAAATATCGACATGATCGCGGTGGAAAAGGCTTTCCGTGCGGGCGATCCGCTCGCCGCGGAAGTCTGGGACGAGATGTCCCTGCGCAACGCCCAGGCGATGGGGATCCTGATCAACACGTTCAACCCGAAACGGCTGATTCTGGGCACGCTGGCGTGGGCGATCGGCGATATTTATGTGGACCCGATCAAGAAATATCTGCCGCGCTTCTGCTGGCAGGAAATGCTCAAGGACTGCGAACTGGTCCCGAGCGAACTGCGCCGCGACATCGGTTCCTATGCGGGAGCCGCCGCCGCGCTGTATTTCCTGCTCCATAAGAAATTCTGACCCGACCGAAAGGAATCCCCCATCATGCTGACCCATACCGGTTCCGCCGCCCTGACCGGCATCGAAGCGATCCCGCTGGAAGTCGAGGTGCATGCCTCGGGCCGCGGTGAACAGGAGATCGTGTCGATCGTCGGTCTGCCCGATGCCGCAGTCAAGGAAAGCCGCGAACGGATCCGTTCGGCGCTGTATTCCTGCGGCTACGAACATCCGGCCGGAGCGACGCTGGTCAATCTGGCTCCCGCCGACCTCAAGAAAGAGGGTGCGGCGTTCGCTTTGCCGCTCCCACCGGGACTGGCCGCCG
>JAZUCR010000504.1:0-4560 GCA_045639225.1 Victivallales bacterium | reverse complement strand
ATTTCGATACGGACTTCTGCGAACGCCGCCGTCAGGAAGTGATCGATTACGTGATCGGCAAATACGGCGCCGATTCGGTTTCCCAGATCGGCACTTACGGACAGCTGAAAGCCAAGGCCGTGCTCAAAGACGTGGCGCGGGCCCTGAGCCGCCCGCCCGCCGACGGCAACATGATCACCAAGACCGTTCCCGACGATCCGAAAATGACCCTTTCCAAAGCGGTCAAGGAATCGCCCGAACTGAAAGAGATGCTGGACCGGGAACCCTGGATTCAGGAAATCTTCTCTTATGCGAAACCTCTCGAAATGCTGAACCGTCAGATGGGGATCCATGCCTGCGGCGTGATCATTTCCAATCAGCCGCTGGCAAACCTGCTGCCGCTCGGACGCGGGGCCCACGATGAAGTTATTACGCAATACACCGCGCCGCTGTGCGAATCGGTCGGACTGCTGAAAATGGACTTCCTCGGGCTCCGCACGCTGACGCTGATCCAGGATGCGCTGGACAATATTTACAAATCGCGCGGGATCAAAATCGATCTGGACAAGATCCCGCTGGACGATCAGGCAACTTACGACCTGCTGAACCGGGGCGATACCGTGGCGGTGTTCCAATTGGAATCCGGCGGCATGCAGAATCTCTGCCGCCAGTTCAAAGTGGAAAATATCAAACACATCATCGCATTGCTGGCCATCTACCGGCCCGGCCCGATGCAGTTTATTCCGCTGTTCGTGGGACGCAAGCTCGGCACGCTTCCCGTCGAATACGATCACCCGCTGATGGAACAGTATCTCAAGGAAACTTACGGGATCATGCTCTATCAGGAGCAGATCATGCAGGTGGTGCAGGTGCTCGCCGGATTCTCGCTCGGTCAGGCGGATATCCTCCGCCGTGCGATCGGGAAAAAGAAGATCAAGGATATGGAGGCGCAGCACGGCAAATTCATCGAAGGCTGCTTCAAAACCAATAACATTCCGGAAAAAACCGCCGAGACCATCTGGGAGAACATCAAGAAGTTCGCCGATTACGGATTCAACAAATCGCATTCCGCCGCTTACGGACTGCTCTCCTACCGGACCGCTTATCTCAAGGCGAATTACCGCCCGGAATTCATGGCCGCCGTGCTCACCAGCGAACTTTCCAATGCGGAAAAACTGCGGTTCCTGATCAACGAATGCAAGAGTTCCGGGATCGATATCCTGCCTCCGGACGTCAACCGAAGCGATGTCAACTTCACCGTCGACAACGGTGCGATCCGTTTCGGCCTCGGTGCGATCAAGGGCTTCGGCGAGGGGGCTTCGGAAAGCATCATCAAGGCGCGGGCGCAGGACGGCGATTTCAAGAGCCTGAGCGATCTGCTCGAACGCACCGGCGGTATCCTGAACTCGAAAGCCGTCGAAAACCTGATCCGCGCCGGAGCAATGGATTCCTTCGGATTGAAACGGGCTCAGCTGGTTTCAATCATCGAACCGTCGATCTCTTCTGCCAATACCCGGCGTCATGATAAGGAAGTCGGTCAAGGCAGTCTGTTCGATGGTCTCGATGGTTTTGCAGATTCCGGATTCGGTGATGTTCAGGCCGAGGATATTCCGGAATTTCCCGAAACGGAGATCCTTGCCAATGAAAAAGACCTGCTCGGTTTCTACGTTTCCGGCCACCCGATCGCCAAATATGAAAATTATCTGCGGACTTTCTCGACCCTGAATGTGGATGAGATCATGAAGGGCAAGGGCGATGTCGGTGTCCGGGTCGGCGGCATGATCAAGAGCGTCGCGCGCAAGGCCTCCAAGAAAGACGGACGGCTTTTCGGCATCATCCAGTTCGAAGATCTTACCGGCACCGTGGAGGTCCTGGCATATGCCAGAACGTATGAAGAAAACAAGGAACTGATCCATTTGGATGAACGGAAACGGGAACAGGGCACGCCGGACGGGACTCCGCCGGAAGTCACCCCCGTTTTTGTGGTCGGATTGACCCGGAAACTCGACGAGGAAGGTTCTCCGGTAAGCATCACTGCCGAATCTTTCATGACGCTGGATCTGGTCATGGATAAATATGCGATGGAACTGCATATCCACCTGTATGAACCGGACGATAAAGAACGGATCAAAGACCTCCTGAAACTGATCCGTCAGCATCAGGGCGGGGGCACGGCGCTGATCCTCTGTGTGCATACTGCCACCGGCGAGACCGTCTTCCTGGAAGCATCCGCCCGTCTGCAGGTCAAGGTCTCCAAAGAACTGCTGGATTCGATCGATGGTCTGCTCGGCGGCAAACGCTGGCGGATCAAGACCGATGACACGGTTCCCCGGCCCCGTCCGAAATTCGACCGGCCGGCCTGGAAAAAGGATGATGCTCCGGTGAACGCCGGCTGAACAAGATAGAGAAGGAGTGGATGTTATATGCTGCGCTTATGGTTTGTGATCCTGTGCCTGTCGGTAATGACTCTGCAGGCTGTTCCGGCGGTTTCCGGCGGACGGCCGGATTCGGATACTCTGAAGAAAATCCAGCAGATTTTTTCCGGCTGGAAAGTAAACTCTTCCGGTCGCTGTGCGGTTTCACGCAGCAACGGCCTCTGGGCGTGGAAGATCATATTGGAATGTCCGATCAATCCGCGGCTCAAGTCTTCCCTGTCCCGTGACGGCAAAGGATATATTATCATCGTCATGGTTCCCGATGCGGGGATCGATCCCGGACAGGATTTCATCGATCTTTTCAACTGGACGATTCCCGGCAGCGACCTGAAACAGTATACGGTGTTTCTCGGACGCGGTTCCGGTTATTACTGGTATATGAAAAGCGATGTCGCCCGGCTGGAATATTTCCTCCGCTGCATGAAAATCTCCGGCGGCATCGATATCGAGGAGCTGATGGCCGAAGCGTTGAATGTATCCGATTTCGATCTCTATACGTCCCGGGTCGCGGTGGAATATTTCCGCGGCAAAGGACCCGGTCCGGTGCCCAAGATCATGAAATCCATGCAGCGCTGGCAGCGGGAGGAAAAAGATCCTCCGATCCAGCATCTTATCGCGCTCAAACTGACCGGTTCATCTAAGGCCGGCGAAGAACTTATGAAGCTGGCCGGTTCTGCCAACCATGCCACCGCGCATAAGGCTCTGTCCCTGCTGACCGAAGAACCGTATCTGGGTTCGGATTCCTTTTACCGTCGTGCTCTTTCAGTTCCCGAATATACCGGCAGGATCATCAAAATCTTCCGGTTGCGCAAAAAGACTGATCTGATCCTGCCCCGGCTGCGCAAACTGGTCACTGCCCCGCGCTCTTTCCAGCAGTATGCCGAGGTCCTGGCCGCTTTGCGCGAGCTTGAAAAACCCGGTGAGAAAGTGGTTATCCCCGAATTTGCCGCCTGTAATGATATCATGACTATGATGATGCGCATGGGCGAAGATTCCGACGATTTCAAATATGTCGCGATCGAAGCCGAAGGTGCCGGCACGCCGACCAAGCTGGCGGAAGAGGAACGCAAACGCATCGAACCTCATCTGGAGGTCCTGCGGAAATCCAAAGATCATGAAGCCGTTTTCGCCGCCGCGGTGGCATTGGCCGCTTTTGCTCCGCCGGGCAAGGTCGTTTCCAAGGAATATTCCAGCCGCGTCCGCCGGGTCGGTGTGGAGATCATCCGCATGCTTCCCTCCAATTTCGTTTTTGCTCATTTCGACATGTTGGCGAAAAGTCTGCAGCAGCCCCGCGAACAATCTCTGCTGCGGATGATCCGCCACGAATACGGCGGAAGATGATCAGCCATGCCCGATCTGCTGGAAAATCCGCCGTCCCGGAGTGAAACCTCCATTCCCGCCGCGGTGCCCCTTTCCGCTCTGCCTCAGGTTTCGGACGGCATGGTGTATCTGCCGTCCGGACAGTCAGTGGAGCCGGACAGCCCCGAATTCGAAGCATTGCTCCGGAAAAATCTGCCGCCGGAAATCCTGCCGGATGTGCTCACCAATTGGCGCGGGGTTTCTGCCCGGACCAGCCGGCTCCGGCTGTTTGCCGCGATCCTGTTCCTGTTTGCGTCTGCTGCTTTCCTCTATTGCTTTTTTCCGCCGACCGTCCATGCCGATCTGGTCCCCCATGGAGGAATGGTCATCCGGGATGCTTTTCCGGTTTTGCCGTTCTCTTCGCCTTATCGTCAGCTTTTCAATGAGGCTGCCGAATGTTTCAAGCACGGTGATCATCATAAACTTTGCCGGATCCTCAAGCCGGCGGCGGAAGAAATCATTCGAAACCGGGACCGTGCGTCGTTTGCACTGGTTTCTCTTTATTTCCGGTCGCTGCGCAAACTTCTCAAGCATACCTCAGGCAATTCTGCTGCCGCAGGTCTGCTGGCCGATTTGATGAAACAGGAGCCTGACGATCCGACATGGGCGCAATACTATTTCGAGTTTTCCCCGCGGATTCGGAATATGCTTGATTATGAGCAGGTCTCCAGGCACCTTCAGAATCCGGACTACCGGCTTCAGATGCGTCTTCATATCCATAACGCCGAGATCGCGCTGAAACAGCTCAATAATCTCCGGCAGATAACCAACCGTGGTAAATTTTCGG
>JAZUCR010000503.1:0-6854 GCA_045639225.1 Victivallales bacterium | reverse complement strand
ACTCTTGAAAAAAGTCCGGTTCGATGCTAATGTAATGATTCAGTTGATTGTTCATGTTACTCCTTTGGTCTGGCGTAAAATGAACTTTCAGCTGACTTTTTTCAAGTAATTTTAATTTTTTATTTTGAAATTACCTCGTATGTTATTTGTTTTTAGTCGGATAAATGATAGACAACTGGCGGAGGATTTTGATCGTTGAAAATCAGTAAAAAATGCTGATTTTTGAATATAAATTGAAGGTTTTACAGAAACCATAATAAACATCAAAAAAGGAGGAGACCTTACCGATGAAAAAGCAGACGAGGCAACACCAAGTGAAAGACAGACTGTCCGGTTCGAAAAAAACAACGGGGAGCTTTTTTACCTTGATAGAGCTTCTGGTGGTCATAGCGATCATAGCCATTCTGGCGGGGATGCTGCTGCCGGCGCTCAACAAAGCGCGTGAAAGCGCCAAAAATGCGAAATGTCTCGGCAACCTGAAACAGATCGGCATGGGTTTCAGTCTGTATATCAGCGACAGCAAGGAAGCATTGCCGCCGTATCAGGTGGCGACCAACGAAAAATGGGATACCGCGATCGGGCGTTACATTTACAACCGGAGGCTGGAAGCCAGAGATTATCCCAAGAGCATCTTCATGTGTCCGCTGGACCAGCATAAATGCGTCGACGCCCAGAACGGGAACCCCCTGCAGGGACAGAATTACATCCTCTACGGTTACAATCTGCAGCTGGAAGATAAACCGGGCTTCGATCCGGCAGGCTGGAGCGGGGTCAAGGTTTCTTCGGTCAAGCTGGTCAATATTCCTTATCCGGATGCGCATCTGATTGCAATCGATATTACCGGCAGGAGCTGCCGGGAAGGTCATTTCGAAGCCTGGATCAATGCCACGGTCAGCACGACGGAACCGTTTGCCCGGCATCTGGGCAGGACCGCCACGATCATGACCGTCGCCGGCAATCTGCGGACCTATCCGATCCAATTTGTCCGCGGCCCGCTGGCGAGACGCGCGCAGGTCGACTACAATCCGTGGAACATCGCCTTCCGCAAAGATGTCACCACCCCGTAAAAAAGGAGACTGTCGGCATGAACAAGGTATTCGGAACTGTCCTGGTTCTTTTCGCAACGGCCGCCGTACAGGCGGAAAATCTGCTGGTCGGCGACACGAGCGTGGAAACGGAAGACAAATACATGACGAACGGGACCTGGACCCCGCAGAAATTCGCCGGCACCGGTTTTGTCTGGGACGACCGGACCGGTTACGAGGGAAGGAAAAGCATCCGGGTCGCCAGGCCGTTCGGAGTCTCCCTGTATGAAACGGCGAAACTCCCGGACGGGAAATATGTATTCAGTTTTTATGCCAAAGCGGACAAGGACAATGTCCCGGGCTTCATCTGCTGCAGTGAATTCCAGCGTTCGCTGTGGCCGAAACGGGTTGGTAAGCGCAAGCCGATCGTGCTGGGGCGGGAATGGAAACGCTACAGCGTCGTTTTCACTGCATACAATGCGCATGCATGGGTCCCGGAGTTCGGATTGAACCGGAAGGGCGACCAGGCCTGGTTCGATGCGTTCCAGCTGGAAAAAGGCACGGAACCGACGGCATGGAAACAGCCGGATGCGGTCGTGGGCCTGACACAGGTCACCACCCGGGAATGTAATGTGTGGCATCCGGGTGAAAAAATGGTGTTTCAGGCCGCCGCGCGGGTGAAAGAGCCCCAAAAACAATATTCGTTCCTTATCACCGGGATCGACTGGCATGGGAAGCAGGTGTTTTCAAAAACCTCGCAGGTCAAACCGGATGCGCAGGGATTTTATTCGGAAAAATTCGAATTCCCGACCCGGACCAGAGGCTGGTTCCGGATCGATGCGAAACTGATGCAGGGCAATGATGCCGCCTCGTCCGATTTCATGACGGTTGCCGTGGTCTGCGAACCGGTGCCGACCGCGCCGGGGCTGGAGCCGTTCGGCGGCGCCGCCGGCGGGAACCAGAAGCTCTATGAGGCAATGCGCCGGATCGGCGTCGGCTGGCTGGAATGGTGCATGAGCTGGGAGATCGTCGAACGCCGCAAAGGGCAATACGACTACAAGTGGCTGATCGACTATGACCAGATGGAAGTCATGAAAAAGAAAGGATTCTTCAACAAGGTCATCTATTCGCTCCAGGCGCCGCCCTGGGAATATTCCAAGGAAGAAACGGAAGAAGCGCGCAAGCTCAAACTGAGGTTGACCCGTTATTTCCCGTTCGATCCGAAGTCCCTGCCCCGCTGGCGGGTATTCGTGGCCGACTCCATGAAACGCTACGGCAAATTCATGGACCTGATCGAAGTCGGCGGCGAACTCGACGCCAGCTACGGACTCAGCACCTATTTCAAAAAGAAATATCCGCAGCACATCCGCGGCAATTATGTCTACGGTCCGCTGCTCGACCGTTTTGTGGATATCTTCAAGACCGCATCCGATGAGATCCTCCGGTATCAGCCGCAGGCCAGACTGTCCTCCATGCGTCCGAGCGACGTGGACGCCCGGCACGAATATGCCTACACGGAAACGGTCCTCCGGAAAACCGGAAACCGTTCCAACTGGCTCGGACTGGACTGTTATCCGCAGCCGCGCTGGGTCGGGCCGCATCAGCCGCCCACGGGTCATGCAGCCCTGCTGCTGGGCAAAAATGTGGCAAAAGCCCGCGAGATCATGAAAAAACATGCCAAAGGGGATAACATTTTCATTTCCGAATACGGCTATTTCATCGATTATCTCGCTCGGCATGAGCTGAAATATCAGCGGGAACAGGCAAACCGTCTGGCCACCTCGCTGATCGTCGGCCGCGCCAACGGCGCCAAGTCGTTTTTCTGGTATACGATCTTTCCCGGCGGCTCCAACAGCCATGAAGCGAACCGTTATCTGATGGGCATCAGCGACCGGGAACAGCCGTTCATGGGCATCCCCGCTTACAGCGCCGCGGTCGAACTGCTCTCCAATGTCGTCGACACCAAAATCCTCAAGCTGGCCGACGATCTGGAGATCTATGTTTTCAAGAAACACGACGGCAGCGCCTCCGCGGCAGTCTGGAGCGTCAATCCGGAATATACGCCGCGCGTCTCGGTCGATATGGACAAGTTGCGTGCCACGGATATGATGGGTGTTCCCCTCGATCTGAAAGACGGCTGGAATCTCTCGGAAGATCCGTGTTATTTCTGGCGGGAGGTCAAGGGAGAAGACAATTTCTCCAAGTTGTGCAGCACGATGGCAAATATCAAAATCCAGGAAAAACTCCCGGTCAATGTCGATATCCGTCAGTCCCACCGCAACGAACTGAAGGTTATCATGAGCAATAAATCCCGCACCAAAACGCAGACGGGCACGCTCACTGCGGGCGGAAAAACCTACCCCGTCCGGATCCCGCCCGGAGAATTCCGGCAGATCGTCGTCCGGTGTCCTGCCGCCGAGATGGAATTGACCGCAGCTTTCGAAGGATACGATCCCTGCCGGATCCAGTACCGGAAACCGCCGATCGTCAAGATCCCGAAAGTCCGTTCCTTCGATGATGCCGCTTCCTTTGCCGCGCTGAAAGTCGGCACGCCGGACCACATCGAACCGGTCGACCATACCACCTGGAGCGGGCCGGAAGATCTGAGTTTCGAATTGAAACTCGGTCATGATGCGGACAATCTCTACCTCATCGCGACCGCGACCGACGACCGTCATTACAACAAATTCGACGGCGCGCGGATCTGGAAAGGCGACTGTCTGCAGCTGGGGATCGATCCGCAGACCAATTCCTTCGGACGGCATCTGTTCAACCCGGACGATTATGTGATCACTTTCGCACTGGCTCAGAACAAGTCCCAGTGGGCGATCCACGAAGGACCGAACAAATTGAGTCTGAAAAAGTATTCCAAGGTCAAAGTCATCCGGGATGACAAAACCTGCCGGACGGTTTATTACATCACGCTGCCGCTGCGTTATATCGACCGGACCCTGCTGAAGCCGAAGGTCGTTTTCGGCCTGAATCTGGCTTTCTTCGATGACGATTCCGATTCCGGTGCGGATTACTGGATGTTCAATACCCGCGGTCTCGCGGGGAAACGGGACTGCAGTCTCTACCAGCTCTTCGAACTGGATTAACCGATCACTCACAGGAGGTAAAAAATGAAACGATCCGTGCTCGCTTTTCTGCTGGTTTCCGGACTGGCAGCGACCGCTTTCGCGGAAAACCTGATCCCCAACGGGGATTTCAAAAAATTCGACCCGAAAAACGGCCGGCCGGAAGGCTGGACGGTCAGCCGCGCGAATGAAGTCGTGGAAGAAGGACCCGGCGCCACTCCGGTTCTGCGGATGACTTCCTACTACCGCAGCAAAACCGGGACCTGGAAGGGCAATGTCAGAGTCGTCATTCCCCAGATCCCCGCCGGCAAATACAAATTCAGCATGAAGACCAAAGGCGCCGCCGGCATGATCTACTTTTTCATCATTCCGCCGGCAGATTCCGGGGTCAAAAAAGTCACCCGGGACGTCCGAAAAAACAAAATGAAAGCCCTCGACGACGGCTGGAAATACGGTGAATACGAACTCGATTTTCCCAAGGATGCGTCCAAAGTCGCGCTGGTTCTGGAAGGTTTCTTCGCGAATCAGGGCGAATATGAATATCTGGCCGATCTCAAGATCGAACCCGTGAAATAAAGGACACCGGAAGACCGTCCGCCAGCTTGCAACCGGGCAAAAACGCGTTATATTACCCGGCAGAAACCACGGTCAAACAGAAAGGTGTTCCAAATGAGATCCGACAGCCGCATATCCGATATTCTGAACTCGATCCAGCTTCCCCGGATCCCGGACCGCGAGATCGTGCTCCAGGCCGTTTCCGGGGAAGAGATCCGCGAAAAGATCATGCAGGCGATCGCGGACTGCGCACAGCAAGGCGGCGGCCGGATCGTCATCCCGCCGGGTTCGTTCCGCTGCAACGGTCCGATCCATCTGCAGAGTCACATCGAACTGCATTTTTCGGATGGCTGTTTCCTGAAATTTTCGCCGGAACCGGCGCTTTATCTGCCGCAGGTGTTCACCCGCTGGGAAGGCGTGGAACTTTATGCTCTTTCTCCGATGATCTACGCCAACGGCGCAACTGATATAGCCATTACCGGTTCGGGAATCATTTCCGGTGGCTGGGAAGAGTTTGCCCAGTGGCGGCGTCAACAGCTCCCTGCGCAGCAGAAAAGCCGCAGTTTCGCAGAAAAGCAGATCCCCGTGGAAAAAAGGATCATGGACGAAAACGACTTTCTGCGCCCATCATTCGTTCAATTCGTTAATTGCCATAGAATCCTGCTGGACGGGCCAACATTTACCAACACCGCATTCTGGATGATCCATCCGATTTACTGCAGCGATCTGACAATCCGCAATATTCATTTAGACAGTATGATGGTAAATAATGACGGTATCGATGTTGAATCATGCGAAAATGTCCTGATTGAAAATTCCACATTCCGCAACGGAGATGATGCGGTCGTAATCAAAGCCGGACGCGATCAGGATGGTTTGCGGGTTGGGCGTCCCACCCGTAAAGTGGTAATACGCCGTTGTACTTTTTTTGAAGCACTGCATGGTTTTGCTATCGGCAGCGAATTATCCGGCGGCGCAGAAGATATTTTTGTGGAAGATATTGTAATGAAAAAGATTTTTCATCATGCGATATCTTTCAAATCCATGATCGGTCGCGGCGGAGTGATCCGGAATATCCATCTCAAGCATATCTCGGTGGAATATGCCGGTAACCACCTGATTAACCTGACCAACGATTACAGTCAGGATATACACGGTTCAGCTCTGACTCTCTTTGATAATATTTCCATAGAAAATTTGCAGTGCAATTTCGCAGAGAACGCATTCGCCTTTCAGGGCAATCCCTGTTGTCCCGTCGGCAAAGTACTGTTAAAAAACATCACGGTTGATCATGCCAACAAACTCTGCTCACGCTGTGAATTTGCCGACGATATCAAACTGGAAAATGTCAAAGTTGATTCCCGGCAAATCACCGGTATTTTTTCTGATTGAACAATTGCAGTTTCAACTTTAATATATATACATACAATTCCTGCAGATAACCGGATAGAAAAACATCAGCAAAAAATCTTTGTCGTGTAATTAACACGAATGTCAACAACCATGTATTTTTAGCAATATTGGGATATTGTTAAAAAATTGTTTGTACGGTATATTATTGATTAATGTCGACAAATACTTTTTCAAAATTCAACAAGGCATGGAGGATTCAAAAATGAAACTTGCAGTCGATGGTGGTAAACCGGTATTTGAGAAACCGGCACAAACTCCGGTATGGCCGCCGATTTATCCGGAAACAGCCGAGAAAATAAAAGAGATTTACTTAAGCCGTAACTGGTCTTTTTACGCTCCTTTGGAAATGGAGTTCAACCAGCGATTTGCCGAATACACCGGTGCTGCCGGATGTAATTTGATGATGAACGGAACTGTTACTCTGGAAATGGCGATGCAGGCTCTTGGTATCGGTCCCGGCGATGAAGTGATCGTGCCTGCACACACCTGGATCGCTACTGGTGAAGCGGTCGTTCACCGCGGAGCGACTCCGGTCGTCGTGGATATCGAGCATGATACGCTTTGCATGGATCCGGAGCGTTTGGAAGCTGCCATCACTCCGAAAACCAAAGCGGTGATCCCTGTACATCTTTTCGGCTCAATGGCAGATATGGAGCGAATCAACGCTATCGCTAAAAAACATGGTTTGGCTGTTATAGAAGACTGCGCTCATGCGCACGGCGGCGAATGGGATGGCAAGCATGTCGGCACGCTTGGCGATGTCGGGTCATTCAGTTTCCAGCAG
>JAZUCR010000502.1:0-2352 GCA_045639225.1 Victivallales bacterium | reverse complement strand
GACGATGCCGAGAAATATATGCGGAATCTCTGGTATTACCAGCAGGAATTGTATGGGAACAACGTATTCGCCCTCAGCGGCGGAGTCATGGGATCGCCCTATTTCTGCGAATGGGGAGCCAAAAATGTGGTTCTGGAATATTCCTGCCGGCTGGACCGTTCGGCCCGTATCCTGATGATGATGATCAAAAGCGCGGGCAAGCAGTACCGGCGGCCCTGGGGATTTTATATGGCCTATTATGCCTGGACCGGCGCCCCGAACAGCCTTTCGCCGGGCGGGGCCCGCGGTCTGGATTACGGCCAGCCGCCGTCTCACGGATTCCGCGCCATGCTGATGAATTATTACATGGGCGGCAATCTGCAATGGTTTGAATCGCAGCCCTGGGGTCAGGTCAAAAAGACTCCGGACGGCAAACATGAACTGACCGAGAACGGCAAGGCGATCAAAAGATTTTATGAGTGGATCACCACTCCGGAAGGAAAACGGGGAAGCGAATATTCCCCGATCCTCCTGCTGCTGGATTATCAGCACGGGCAGACCGGCCGTCCGGACTGGAAAGTGTGGTATCACCTGCCGATGGAAGACGGCGATTACATGACCAGGCATATCTTCGACGCCATTTCCCCGCTGGATCCAAAGGCCCGCTACACCACGCCGGAGCATTGCATCAATATCGCCAACTCCCCGCTCGGCGATGTGTTCGATGTCTATTTTGCCAATCCACCCTCCGGTGAAGTCACGCCGGAAGAACTCGGGAAATTCCCGGTGACAATCCTTTCCGGAGCCATCCGGTTTTCGCCCCGTCTTTTGACGAATCTCAAAGAATACGTGCAGCGCGGCGGCACCCTGGTGGTCAACTCCGGTCATCTGCCCGCTTTTGATGGGGAAAATGCTTTCCTCGGTTTGAAATCCGCCAATGCTTTCACGCAAGCGGACGGCATGAAAGTATTGGAGATCCTGCCGGATTCCGCCAAAGTCGTGCTCAAAGCGGAAAACGGCAAGCCGCTGGTCACGGTGAACCGTTTCGGGAAAGGGAATGTGATCTTCACCACGCCGCATTTCATGCTGATGAAGGACAAGAAGAGACGTTCTCCGCTGATCAGCCGGCTGCTGGAAAAAATCCAGGCGGAAGTCCTGCCCGTACAGGTGGCCGGCGATGTCCAGTTCCTGTTGAACAAAATGGATTCCGGTTCCTGGAAACTGATCTTGATGAACAACCGCGGCGTCTCCAAAGAACCCCTCGGGTCAGTGGAGAAAATTTATCCCGAATACGACGCCAAAGTGACCGTGACCTTGCCGGAGGGAGCTTCCGCCAAAGAACTTTACGCCTCGGCCCCGCTGGAACGGCAGGGACGCACCTGCTCGCTTACCGTGCCCGCCGGCGGACTTCGCGTGCTCGAGATCCGGAATGTGAAATTCGGCGCCCCGCTGATCGTTCCGGGCGATTCCCAGCGGAAACCGGTGATCCTCCCCTGGCAGGATCTCTGTCCTGCGGAAAAAACCGGGCCCGGGCCGGCCGCGGAGAAAAAAATCATCGCCGAATGGACTTTCGGCGAAGGGCAGAAGAACGAAATCCGGGATTCCGTTCAAGGCGCGAAAATCAAACTCTTCAATCAGCCCGAATTGGTCAAGCTCGATCAGGGGTATGCACTGAAATTCGACGGACGGAAGACCTACGGATACGGTACGCTGACCATTCCTCACAAATTGAACGGGTTCACGGAGGAGATCTGGGTAAGGCCCGATATTTCGTCCGGCAGCAAATGGACCATACGCAACGGAAGACGCTCGGGTTTTGCTGTCTGCCACGGCACGTTTTCCTTTGCCTCCGGCATCGAAGGAAACAAATGGCACCAGCAGACTTCCTATGACGGGTTCTGCTTCGACAACACGCTCCCGGTGAAAAACGGGCAATGGACCCATCTGGTTTTCACCTGGAAGGATTTCACTGCCCGTTACTATATCGACGGGGTCGAGGCGATTCCGTATTTCGGCACTTTCAAGTTGTCCGACTTCTGCAAAGGAAAAACGTTGGAGATTTACCTCGGGACACATTATTACCATCCCGGTTCCGGCGAAAGCCGGGTGTTCAACGGCCTGATCGGTGAACTCCGCTATTTTGATTACGCCCTCTCGGAAGAGGAAATTCGGGCCCGGACTGCGGAGGGAAAGAAAAAATATTCCAGGTGATCATCCGCCGGCAAGAAGAAATCGGCGGCAAATCGGGTTATAACCATTAATATTTTGAAGGAAAGGAAAAAAATGAAAAAGAAATTCGATCAGAATTGCATGCGGTCCGTCAAGTGTAACGGGTTTACACTTATAGAGCTCCTCGTTGTGGTTGCCATTATC
>JAZUCR010000501.1:0-9288 GCA_045639225.1 Victivallales bacterium | reverse complement strand
AACTCTGCATGCATGAGCATTATGAGGACTGTCCATGGCGTGAACAGTCACTTTACGGATATGATTCGCGCAATCAGATGCTGTTCGGGTATTATGCTTATGGGAATTATGATTTTGCCGCCGCATCGCTGAAGCTTTTGGGCGATTCGATGCAGGAAAACGGTTTTCTGAATCTGACTGCGCCGGGTGATTTGAAACTGTTCATCCCGATTTTTACCTTTGCCTGGGTGGCTGCGCTGCGGGAACACGAACTGTATTCGGGAAGCCGGGAACCGTATTTGTACAGCCGGGAGAAAATTCTGGCAGCGGTGCCGCAGTTCATGGCGCGTAAAACGCCGGAAGGACTGTTTCTGCCGCCGCCGAATCCCCCGGGCCGGCAGACCTGGAATTTCTGCGAATGGGTGGATGGTCTGGAGGGACATGAATCTGCCAGGGAAGATGACCGGGTCCCGACTGCTTTTTACAATCTGTATCTGACGGAAGCGCTGCGGTCGGTCGGGGAACTGGAACGTGATGCCGGACTGTTGAAAACTGCGGCGGAACTGGGCAAGCGGGCGGAAGCCTTTTTCTGGCGTGAATCGGAAGGGTGTTATGCCACGCGTCCGAATCATGACCAGTGTCACAGTCATATCCAATATCTGTTTCTGGCTCTGGGGCTGGTACCGGAGGAACGGCGGGAGCGGGTCATCGAGGCAGCTCAGTCTCCGCGTCTGATCGGTCCGACCTACAGTTCCTATATATACATGATCCGCGCGATGGCAGCCTGCGGAAAAATCGCGGAACTGGATGAACGGCTGCGGAGGGATTTCGATATGATGGCCCTTTCGGGTGCGACATCGTTCTGGGAAGTGTCGGGCGGTGCCACCGGATTCAGTTCTTACGGCGGAAGCCTCTGTCACGCCTGGAGCTGCGCCGGGATCTATTTCGATGGTGCATATCGTTTGGGAATTACACCGCTGGAACCGGGATTCCGCACTTTTGCTCTCGCAGTGCATCCTGCCGGATTGAGTGCCATGTCGGGAGAAGTGCCGACCCCGTATGGAGCGATCCGGATCCGATGGAAGGTGAAGGACGACGGGACTATTGCGGTTCATCTCGGTCATCCTGCTGAAACCTGTCTGACTTCGGTTGCCGAAGGGATCAGTCTGGAATGAAACGGCATTTTTGCCGCGGTTTTTGGAGTTGCCGGTGCGGTGTCGATCCGGTAACCTGTTGACGGAAATTTGTGTCTATAGATCGAAAATAACCAAAAAGTCATCAAAAAAATTGGTAAAAAACGGTGATTTGGCAAAAAAAAGTCACTTTTTTTTCAAAAAATGCCGTGACGGACTTGACAGAACGCATTCTAAATTGTATTGTTCCCTAATTTGACAATTAAGTATTTGGATATTCACATATTTTCGAGGTGTGTTGAAAGATGAGAAATCGCTATGCGTTATTGCTTGCAATCGTCCTGTGTCTGAGCGGGCTGCTGTTGCATGGTCAATCCGCGAAACGGAATACCCGTTCACGCAGTTCTGCCAGAAATACACCGACCCTGTATGTGCCGATCGAGTCCATCAATGTGGATATGAACCTGGTTCGTCCGCCGAACTTTCTTACCGACAATAAGAAAAGCCGGATCGGGGCCAATGAAGTTCCCGATTCGTTCAGACTATGGCTGATGACCGATATATCATTCAGCATATCCTATCGGCCGGGGAAGAAATCGCTGCCGCTGCCGTTGGAAAACCTCAAAGTCGAACTGTATATTTATGCTCCTGGGCCGGCTCGTGACGGCGTGACGTTCCGCTGGTTCTGCGGGGTGCAGAATCTGCAGTGCGTCGTAGTCGATCCGGATCTGCGTCAACGGAAATACTGGGCATCGCTGTTTCTCCCGTCGTCCTATGTCTATCTGCATGTTCCGCAGGAGCGTGGCCGGATCAGTATAAGGGGATTGGAAGGCATCGTGATCATAGCTGATAAAGCAAATAATATTTTAGGACGGAAGGTTTTTGGATACGGTTCCCGGACGAAACTTTCTGCCAACCGGGTGCAGACTCTGGCGGCTGCCGCAGCTCAGCTGAGAGGAAAAAAGACGAAGAATCAGGTCATGCTCTGGCCGCGGGAAAAGACCCCGTGGGCCTGGCTCGATGCTGACCATTATGAATTTCCAGCGAGTGACCCCGGCAATGATCCCAAAGCGGCGAATGCGGCCCAGCCGCCTGTCCCGCCGCCGGCTGAAAACGGTGAGAAAGAAAACGAGGAGTGATGGTTCATGGCTTCAGTTGATTACAGATTGTGCATAGACGTCGGATCCAGCAGTATCAAAGCTGCGGAGTTTTCGTATACTCCGACCGGTGAAATGCTGATGGAGCGTTTTGCTTTTGAAGAGTTTTCCACCCCGGACAGTTCTCTTCAGAATATTGTGGAATCCAATACCCGGGTCGATCTGCTGGAGGCGCTCCACAAAGTTCTGACGACGAATAAATTCCATTCCAAAAAAGTCTGTCTTTCACTGTCCGGTCACGATGCTTATATCCGCTTTGTCAAGGTCCCGGCCATCGTGACTGATGAAAAGAAGATCCGTCAGATCATCGAATTCGAAGCCAAGAGCGCGATCCCGTATGAGATGAACGAGGTGGTGTGGGATTCGCAGCTGCTGAAATCAGCGGATGACAGCGGCGAAATCGAAGCCATGTTTGTGATTGTCAAAGGCGATGAGATCGAGGAAATCACTTCTTTGATAGAATCCCTCGGCAAGCAGGTCGAATTTGTGGAGGTTTCTCCGACTGCGTGCTACAATGCCGCCCGTCTGAACGGGGTAGGCGATAATGATTGCGAGCTGATTCTGAATATCGGAGACCGTTGTTCCTCGCTGCTTTTTGTGGACAGCGGCCGTTTATTCATCCGGATCATTCCGATTGCAGGACATGCGATCACACTGCAGATCAGCAAGGAATTCGGAATTTCCTACAAGGAAGCTGAAGAAATGAAACGGCGGCATGGTTTTGTCGCTTTGGGCGGAGCTTACGAGGAACCTGATTCCGAGGTTGCTGCCACCGTTTCCAAGATCGTCCGCAATGTGATGACGCGTCTCCACGGCGAAATCAGCCGTTCGATCAATGTTTACCGTTCGCAGCAGAAAGGCCGCAAGCCGGAAAAACTTTACCTGGCCGGCGGCTGTTCGGTGATGGGTTATACGCCTCGCTTTTTCTCGGAAAAACTGAAAATGCCGGTGGAATATCTGAACCCGTTCAAGAATATTGCGCTGGGGCCCGATGTGGATAAAGAAAAACTCGCCGATATAGCGCACATGTTCTCCGAACCGATCGGTCTGGCTCTGCGCAATACGACCAGCTGCCCGGTGGAAATTTCACTGATGCCGCATTCGCTGCAGAAATATATCGAATTCAAGTCCAAGACACCCTATTTCTATGCTTCGGCCGCTACGCTGCTGCTTTGTCTGATCGTAACCTATTTCTCCCTTTCCAAACAGCTTGTCATTTCCACAGCCAAGAAAGATATTGCTGTGGAGCAGCTGAATAAAACCGAGGCGAAAGTGAAAAAACTGAAAGCGGCAGAAGGTGATTACGGCGGAGTCCGCAGTGAATATGAGGAAGCCGCCAATCTGCTGAATGAACGGATCCGCTGGCCGGAGCTGATCAACGAGGTTCAGGCAGTCCTTCCCAATGATGTCTGGGTCACCAAAATGGAATTGTCCCGTTCCACCGGCGGCCAGACGCAGCAGAAACAGGAGGATGGCGGTTTGTTCGGCGGAATGGCCGAGCAGCAAAACACTCAGGTCGCTCAGGATTATGTTTCGGTATATCTGACTGGACACGGCCGGGTGAAAAATCAGAGTTTTGCAGAAAATTTCACGAAACGTCTGAGCGAGTCGAAATATTTTGTGTTCAATCGGGCGACGGATACGATCAATAAACTTCAGAACGGCGTTCTCCAGAAGGGCGAATATAATATTGCCACTTTCGAATTGACGCTGAAAATGAAGAATATTATTAAACAATGAGGGTCAGGGATCCATGAATTTTCTCAAGAAAAATATCATTTTCACCATCGTGGCAGTGATTACCATATTGGGATCGTTGTTTTTGATTTACCTCGATTTGACTCAGCATGATGCCATTTCCGAGGCTAATAAAATTACGCAGGAGAGCCAGGAGAAATTCGAAGCGGCATTCAAATCCGGCAACAAGCCGGTCGACCTGAACATCAAAATGATCCAGGACGATACTGTGGAATTGAAAAAGCGCACTTCTGCCCTTCAGCGTATTTTCGGCAAGCCCTATCGGAAGGCTCTCTTGTCGTTTGCCGCATCCCTCAAGGTTTCCGAAGACGAGCTTTACGAACGCATGAAGAAATTGTTCGAGGCTGATACCGGCACCGCGAAAACTGCCGATGCCCTGGTTCCCCTCCTGTTCGCCGAGTTGGAAAAAGAGAAAAAACTGCCGAAAGATTCAATCAAAAAAAATCAGTTGATGAAATTCATTTCCGATGTTTTTCTGGACACGGTGGAAAAAGCTGACAAGAATGAGCCGGAACTGATCGGAACCGGTTATGATATCCTGGGATCCGCACTTGGTATTCAGCGCACGATGAGTCCGTCCAAGGCACACGTGTATTTAAGCCAGATGCAGAGCGAAATCCGTTCGCGCGGTATGATTCCCGGCGTCAATTCCCTGGAGACCGTCCAGAATTTCACTTTCAATCAATATGTTCAAACGTTCCCGTCTCATGAAGCGGTTATTGATATTCTCAATACTATGCCGATCTTCGAGGATATTTTCCGCCGGATGCGGAATTCCCGCCTCGACCGCGTTCTGGATTTCAAACGGATCGCTCCTCCCGCAAAAATCAATGGCGACAAATATCTGAGTTATGAATTTTCAGCTCAAGTGGTCGGCTCCATGGATTCGATCCGTGATTTCCTCAACAACCTGCTTGATGCCTACAAAGACAATCGGGTTTATGTCGTGACTTGGATCTCCATGACTTCCGAAGGTTCCTCTCTTGAAGTCACCCAGCTTAAAGAGCATATTTTCGGTCATGAAACCAATAATTCTTCTCAGCCTGGCGATGAGATGACTCCGAGACCGGGTGAACAGGCTCCGCGGCGCAATCCGCGCCGTCGGAACGGTCCGCCGAGACGCCGCCCGCCGACCGCCGGTCAGACTGCCTCCGGACGGATGTTCCGGATTCTGACCGAAGAAGAAGCGGAAGCGATGCCTGATTACGGTCAGGTCCGCATCGGCAAGGATCTTAATGTAAGTGCAACGCTGCGTTTCAAATATTACGTTTATGTCGGTGACAGTCTGAAAAAATAATATACGGGGTTGGATCATGGGTTTTTTATTAAAGCATTATGAAAAAATATTACTGGCTGTCCTGCTGACGGTTTTTATCTGTCTGCTGGCAATTCAGGTGATGCTGTGGCGCCAGAATGAACAGATTCAGGTAGAAAAGCTTAAGGGGTTCAAAGATCCTCCGCCGAATTATCAGGCTGTCAAATTCGGGGATGAAAAATCTCCGTTCCGGGTTCTGGAAAATCTGCCGGCCAAACCTTCGTTCAACAAGGCCCAGCCCCGCGAAAGAGATACTGCCCGGATTGATTCCCAGATTCTGTTTACCAACTTGATGCTGCCTTACCAGATGGCCCTGTGTCCCTATTGCAACCGCGTTATCCCTGCCAACGCATTCCCTGCCGGCGACGGCGAATCCAAATGTCCGCTGGACGACTGCCGGAAAACGCTTCATGCGCCCTTCAACGTGACTTCGGAAAAAGAACAGGATTCCGATGGAGACGGTATTCCCGACAAGGAAGAACAGCGCATGGGGCTGAATCCGAATTTTGCTGATGCCTCTGCCGATTTTGACGGCGATGAATATTCGAATTACGAAGAATTTATCTGTAAAACCGATTGCCGGAATGCCAAGAGCCGTCCGCCCTATCATGAAAAAATGCTGGTCATGCCGATCAAGCGCAGAAAACTGCTGTTTCAGTTGAAAAAGGTCACCTTCCGCGACAAAACGAAAAAGGATACAGCTGAAATTGAAATGTCGATCGAAAAGCCTGACAAACAGGTCAGGTTCCAGACGGTTTATGTCAAGCTGAACCAGGTTTTCCCGAAGCCCAAGATCGGCGACAGCCGCAACCTTCAGCGTTACGTTGTCGTTGATGTGGTTCCGAAATTTGTCCAATCCGGAAGTTCGGAAATCAACGAATCCAAAATCGTTGTCCGGAAATGCCGTATCCTCAACCTCAATCTCGCTTTGCCTGAAAACAAGTGGAACATCAAAGCCGAAGGTGACAGAATTACCGCGGAAATCGGACGTGAGGTTTTCGAACCCCGGGTTCGCGCTGACTTGATTTTAGGTTCCAAATCTTTCGAAATTTATGTTGGAGACCAGATTCCTTACGGCAGCATCAATACCGGAAAGGATATTTATACCGTTTCTGCGATCGATGAAAAGAAAAATACCGTGACGCTCAAATATTCGGATAAAGGCGACAATCCTGCCTTGAGGGGTAAATCCTTCGTTATCGAGCAGGTTTCCATGCTGCAGAAGAAAATCGATGCGGCAAAGGCAGCCAACCGTCCGCGCCGCGGCAGAAAACGGGCTGCAGCCGACAATAAACAGTAAGTCGGATTCGAGCTGTATGGTGAGAAAATCAAATTTGAACATAAAAAAAGGATAACAGAAGATGAGCATGAGTAGATTCTGCATGGCAAGAGAACGCAGATTGCTGCCGGTTTTATTTTCAGCGGTATTTGCTGTATCTGCTGTTCATGCACAGCAGAAATCCGGCAATGGCGATATCGAATTCTCCATTCCGGTTGAACTTCAGAGTCTGGAATTCAGCCAGCGTGATTCCGTGCTGAAGAATAACGTTTTCCCGCAGATCCGCCAGGGTGATCGTCTGATGAAGGAAAAGGATTATCGCTCCGCCTGTCTGGCGTATCAGCGTGCCCAGGTCATTTTTTCGAATTCCGGCTTGGAAAAGAACGGCAAGGCGAAACAGGTCAAAGATCTGATCGAGGCCCGCGTGGAAAACTCCCGCCGGAAATGGGGACAGTCGGTTTTTGATCAAGCGAAGAAAACCTATTTGAACGGTCTCGTCATAAAAGACAGCAAAAAGGCAATCCAGGAATTCCGTAAAGCGCAGTCTCAGGCGATGGCCTCTTTGGCTCCTTATTACCTGGGCACCGACACTGCATTGCCGGATCAGCTGGACAAACGCATCCGGAAGGATAAAGCTTTCAATGAAAATGTCCAGTCCCTCGTGATGGACTGCAATAAAATGGAAGAGGCTTACAATTTCCGTGAGGAAACTTCCCTGTCTACCATCGATCCCGATTACAAAAGACGGACGGACGAAGTGGAATTTCTGCTGCGTCAGGCTGAAGTTCATTACCGCAATCAGCAATATGAAAAAGTCCGGAATGTAGTGGAACGGATTCTCGTTCAGGATCCGTATAATCAGAAAGCAGTGACCATTCTGAGCAAGGCTTATAAAAAATTGTACCGGATCGGTATGCTCCGAGCAGAAAATGATGCTATGGAAATGATGGCGGAAGTGGAATGGAAATGGAACGAACCGATACCGCCGGCCGAGAATGCCCGCGAGGAAACCGGTCCCAAGGAAATGACCGGAAACCGTGCTGAACTTTATGAGAAACTTCAGAAAACGATTGTCGAAAAAGCCGAATATGAAAGTGCGGATATCCAATCCATTCTTGAGAAACTGGCGTCCCAGTATTCGATCCGGATCATTCTCCCTCGGAAAATGGAGCACCGCAGCCGGAGGATCCAGTATTTGGAGCTGGAGAAAACACCCCTGCTGGATGTGATCCGTTATATTTGCGAAGTCGCCGATCTCAAATTCGAGGTGGATGAAAATGCCGTAACCGTAGGCGTTCAAAATGAAGACGAGATGGAAATCCGTTTCTATGAAATCCGCCGGTCCCTGGCGCAGAGAATCGAATTCGAAGCAAACGGCCCGGGAGAAAATCAGGATAAAAACGAATCCAAAGACAGTCTCAAGGATGCCGACCGTTTTTCCGATAAATCCCTGCTGGAAGCCGCGAAGGATTCTTCTGGCAGCGGCGATGCCAACAAAAAGACGATTGACATCACGCAGGATATGCTCAAACAGTTTTTCACTCCGATGGGAATAGATTTCCCGGAAGGCAGTACGATTTCCTATGATCGCGGAAACGGCAAGCTGATCATGAAGAATCTTTCCAAATATCATCAGCGGATGGAGACTCTGCTCAAGGAAATCGATACTCCTCCGCCGCTTGTTCTGGTCGATTCCAAAGTGATGGAAGTCAGTATGAACGCCCTGGAAGAACTCGGGTTTGACTGGCTGCTTACTTATACCGATAAAGAGACCAGCCGGCAGTTCCAGTTCGGCGGACTTTCATCGAGTACTTTTTATCGTGAATCTTCCTCCAATTATCTGATCAGCGGCATGAAGATTCTTCCGAATTTCGGCGGCAACAATCAATTCAACCTCTCGCTTTCCATCCGGGCGCTGGACCAGAAAGACCGCAGTGAACTTCTGGCTACTCCGCGTCTTCTGGTGATCGCCGGTTATTCCGGCAAACTGACCATCGCCGAAGAGCGTTATTTCCCCGATGACTGGACTGATCCGAAAATTGAAATCGTGAACGGAACCTCCTATACCTACACCGCTCCGACTCCTGAATTCAGCGATGCCACCAATGTGGGTACCATTTTTACTGTGAAACCGACCGTAAGTTCCAATAATTACACCATTCTGCTTAATATCGACACGGATATCAGCCGAATGACCGGCTGGTCCAATTACGATTACAGTATCGTCATCGGCAGTATGCTTTTCTCGCCTGGTGATTCTTCTGCTACGAATTTCACTCCCAAGATGAAAATGCCCGAATTTTCCAAACGGAAACTGAAATCCACGGTCAAGATCTATGACGGTGAAACGGTGGTAATCGGCGGAATTCTCGAAGATATCGCTTCGCGCAAGGAAGACAAATGGCCGCTCCTTGGGGATATTCCTCTTTTCGGACGTCTGTTTACCGACAGTGCTTTCTCTTCTGAAAAAGTGAATTTGATGGTCTTTGTTACAGCCCGGCTGATGAAAGGAAACGGACTCCCCGTTCGTGAAGCCCGCAAACAAGGCCTTTTTGAGTTTAACGACAGATAACCCAAATGGAATGATAATATGAAGAACAGAACAATCAAAAAACCGAAGATGCGCTGCGGTTCTGTCTGCAGCTGTTCCCTTCCCGTGTTTACAGC
>JAZUCR010000500.1:0-2552 GCA_045639225.1 Victivallales bacterium | reverse complement strand
TGGACGTGTGCTTGAACACCGGCGCGTAATCGATTTTTTCGGGCACGGCATTGACCGCCGCATTCCGGAGCCGCTTGGCGATCTCGGCCACGCCGTCCTCGTGCCAGAAATCCGACTCGGTGGTGTAATGGCGCACCAGGTCGCGCGGGGACTGGCAGCCGGCGGGACTGATCTGATAGAGCATATGAAAATCTTCGCCGAAATCCTTTTTGAGCAGTTCCCTGGTCGCCCCGGCGAAATCGGAGGAGATTTTGCAGGTGGCTTCCATGACCTGCGAGGGACACGCCACATTCAGGAACATGCCGGTTTTCTTTCCCGCTCCATCGAAGGTGAAAAGCATATCGACGCCGGAATCCTCACCTGCTTCCATGCCGATGAAATCGGGCCGGGTGGTGTCGCCGTACATTTCCGCTTTGCCGTTGGCGTAGACCGCGCGGCGGCAGTGACCGACCCGGGCATAACCGAAGGCGCGCGCAATGCCGCCGGGCTTGCGGTCATGCCAGGCATCGACCAGATTGCGGGCTATGATCGGAATGAGGAATTCCGCGTATTCTTCCGGAGAAAGTGCCTGCTCGTTGCGTTCCCTCCATACGTTGGAAAGACCGACCGGCGTGGCCGACGGTCCGTTGTGGGTGTGGATCGCAGACAGGAAGATTTTCTCCGGATCGATCTCCGGTTCCAGCGCGGCCGCGGCGGCGCGGACTTTCCGGTGGAAATCCTGCTGGAAATTCACCAGGTCGACCGAAGCGGTCAGGAACTGCTCATCGCCGGAACTGAAGGCTGCCGCCACCGTTTTCAGCCGGGAATGGATCCCCGTAGCCGTGCGGGCGTAATACTGTCCGTACAAGGCGATCTGCTTGTCGGTTACCGGCGTGGTGTCCGCCTCGCTCCATCCGATCATCAGTTTGCTCATGATAGTGTTCCTTTCATTCAAACAGAGAGTTGATTTCCTTCACGGTAATGTCCGCGAGCATGAACCCGCCGTCGGAGCCGCACTGACCGTTGATGATCATGCCGCCGTAACCGCCGAATTTTTCGCCGTCGGGACTGGGCAGATACCCTGCATGGATCGAGGCGCCGGAAGTCAGCTGGACCAGGAAGGTCTGCTGCGCTTTGCTGCGCGCCTTGATGTTCTGTCCGTAATACAAATACAGTTCGAACGGATTGGACGCAATGGCGATATCGCCGATCCGCGCCACGTTCATATCGAAAGAAATGGTCGGGACCTCGTCCTGACTTTCGTAACGGGTGATGACCGCCTGCTGGTTCTTGATGCAGACGAAATGTTCGGTCTTGTCGTCATAGGGCCCCGGGCCGTCCTTTTTCTCGGCCGCATGGGTATTGTCGCAGAATTCCTTGTAGGCGACATCTTCGCTCTTGATCGCGACCAGACGGGCGAGTTCGGCCTGCGCCTTTTTGTAATCGACGTAGGAAGCGCGGCGGCGGGGCAGGGTGACGCGGATCGATTTCTGCTTGAAAACCGGTTCGTAATCGATCTTGCCGGGCTGTGCGTTTTTGACTGCGGTCAGCAGACGGTCGGCAATGACCGCCACGCCGTCTTCGTGCCAGAAATCGGGCTCGGTGGTGTAGTGACGCACCAGATCGCGCGGGGACTGGCAGCCGGCGGGACTGATCTGATAGAGCATGTGGAAATCTTCGCCGTATTCCTTCTTGAGCAGTTCGCGGGTGGCTCCGGCAAAGTCGGAAGACACTTTGTAGGTGGATTCCATGACCTGCGAGGGACACGCCACGTTCAGCAGCATACCGGTTTTCTTGCCGGCCTGGTCATAGGTGAAGAGCATATCCACGCCGGAATCCTCGCCGGCTTCCATGCCGATGAAATCCTGTCTCGTCGTGTTGCCGTACATTTCCGCGGTGCCGTCGGCGAAGACAGCGCGGCGGCAGTGTCCGACGCGGGCGAAACCGAAAGCGCGGGCAATGCCGCCTTCCTTGCGGTTCTTCCAGGCGTTGACCAGATTCTGAGCCATTACGGGCACCACGAAATCGATATATTCCTGGGGAGTGTAGACGTTCGGGTCGACGACCGCCTTGACCACGCCGCCATGGGCGCCCTTGACTTTCATGGCGACTTTCGCCGCCGGGGCGTTATGGGTGTGGATCGCGTTGATGAAAATGTTTTCCGGATTGATCGCAGGTTCCAGTTTCACGACTGCTTCGCGCACGGCTTTCTGGAAGACTTCCGCCACGCCGCCGTTGTCCATGGACGCCAGCAGGAAATGTTCATCGCCGGAACTGAAGGCGACCGCCACGGTTTTCAGCCGGGAATGGATCTCCTTGCTCAGCCGGACGTAATACTGTCCCGCCAGGGAGATGAATTTGTCCGTCACCGGAGTGATGTCAGCCTCACTCCATCCGATCATCAGTTTGCTCATGATAGTGTTCCTTTCATTCAAACAGAGAGTTGATTTCCTTGACTGTGATGTCGGCGAGCATATAGCCGCCGTCGGAGCCGACCTGACCGTTGATGATCAGACCGCCGTAGCCGCCGAATTTTTCGGCATCGGGGCTGGGCAGATACCCGGCGACGATGC